>JBFYPS010000323.1:0-11683 GCA_041303135.1 Crocinitomicaceae bacterium
ATTTTGAATGTTTCCAAAAATCATCCAGCATTTTGAATACATCGGTATCGAAGGAGGAAGTGTCTGGTTGTTGATTAGTAACTTTTTGATTTATAAATCATTCCTAAAAATAAAGAACAAAGAAAAAATAATTAAACCACTACTAATCGCCTTTTCAGTGGTTATGGTTCCTATCCTGATTTCACTTTCGATTTATCAAAAGCAGGGCAAGGAAGATTTGAAAAAAATAGCTGTACTGCATACTTTTCTAAATTCAAATACAAAAGAGTATTCCTTTTATCCAGAACGAATTACTGATTCTTTGATTCACCTTTCTGAAGCTGCATTAAAATCAAAATCAAACTTAATTGTTTGGCCAGAAGTGGTAATTCCAAATTTAGGTTGGTTGATGAGCATCAATCAAGAAAAAGCCTTTGTTTCGATTTATCAGCATTTGAAAGAATATCCACAAACTACCATTTGTACTGGCGGATATGGTTTTACTTTGACCAAATCTTCAACGGAGGAAGATCCTTATGCATCATATGATCCAGCGAATAAATATTATTATTTAACGCATAACATTGCGCTTTCCATTACTTACGGGGAAAGATCGCCACTGCGAAGTAAAGCTTATTTTGTTCCCTTTCAGGAGCGAATTCCACTTTTAAAGGAAATTCCTTTTATGGCCAATTTAGCTGATTTAGTTGGAGGAAACGCCAAAATATCTTATTATCCCAATGGAGTAGAAATTCACCAAACGAAATCTAAAATAGCTTATACACCGATGCTTTGCTATGAAAGCGTGTTCCCACTAATCATGGCAGAAAAATCAAAAGAATCAAATTTAATTGTCATTGCTGCGAATGAAAATTGGAACAAAGATCTAAGCGGTTCAAAACAATATGTTTATAACAATGTTGGTATGGCCATTCAAAGTAGAATTCCGATTGCTAAGAGTTCCAACAGTGGTGTTTCAGCCATCATTGACAAATATGGGAATATCTTAGAAGAAAGAATAGGCCGAAACGCAGGATTGATCATTCAAGAGGTTTCGTTGTCAGAAGGTCCCACTTTTTATGTGAAAATTGCTGGAATATTTTATTGGTTTTCAGTAATTTGCTTTTTACCTATTTATTTTCTTTTCTTTCTTTCAAGTTTGAAGTCTTTTTTTGTAAAAAAAAGTTAAGAATACGCTTGTAATTTAAAGCAACCAAGCTTATCTTTACCCGTCTATTTTAACAAACAAATCAATTTTGGTTAAAATATTTACAAACTATGAAAAATTTCAAAATCATTTCTTTTATTTTTTTTTCGCTTTTATGCCTCCATGTAAGTGCACAGAGCGATAATAACATAACGTTCCCAGTTACTGGTAGTTTTACTTTTGAACCGCAAGTTGGTCAAGTTAAAAATTTCAATAAAGTTGTTATCGAAAACAATGTTTTCCATTTAAAAATGGATGATCAAATGGTTAGATCATATCGCGCAATTTCTGAAATTAAGGGTGGATTTTCTGTTGAACAGTTTTTTAATGAAACGCAAACAGCATCTCAAAATATAGAGAAATTCAATGTTCAAATCACGAATATTACTGAAAGTGAATGTTTTTTTACGATAAGTTATCCTCAGGGAAGTGAAAAAATTCATTTAATCAAAGAGTAATAAAAATTCCAAAAGAAATATGAATTAGTCATGCAAACAAATTGCACAAGCAACTTGTTTCATGTTGACCAATAGAGCATATTTCAAAACTATTTCCAAATGTCTTTTAAAAGACAAATTATTTAAACATGAAAAATTTATTATTCTGTATTTTAATTGCTTTTAGTTCTTTTTCTGCTTTTGCGGGAGGTGGAGGAGGACCTACCACTGCACCAGCTGCTTGTAATACGGCAACGCAATTTTGCAATGATAATTCAACTACATTTCCAAGTTTAACAGGCGTTCCGAGTTTAGGAGCAAATGGAATTTATGGTTGTTTGGGTTCAACTCCGAATCCGTCTTGGTATTATGTTACTGTTCAAACTCCGGGAAGTTTGTCAATCACAATTTCACAAACAAATTCATCTGGTGGTGCAATAGATGCTGATGCAATTATGTGGGGACCATTTACTGACCTTGCGACAGGATGCGCCAGTCTTTCAACAACGAATGATGTTGATTGCAGCTATTCCACATCAAATACAGAGACAATGGACGCTGCCAATGTTTTACCAGGACAAGTATATATTATTTTGTCAACGAACTTTAACGGTGGTACAGGTAGTATAACTTTATCATCAAATGGATCAGCGGGTATCAGTTGTGCGTGTTCTGTGACTACGGGTAATGGCGGTCCAATTTGTCCAGGTGCAACAACCAGTTTGACGGCCTCAACAGTTGCAGGAGCTTCTGGTTATTCTTGGAGCGGTCCCAATGGTTTTACTTCTAATCAACAAAATCCAACCAATGTACCCGTACCGTCAACTCCTGGTAGTTATGATTTTGAGGTAACTGTTATAGGTGGCAATGGTCAACCATGTACTTCTATTACAACGGTTGTAGTGAATGATCCACAGGTTGATGCAGGAGTCGATCAAACCGTTTGTGCTGGCGATCCTGTAACTTTAGTTGGTGCGTTGGCTACCACTTACGCTTGGGATAATGGAGTAACGGATGGTGTTCCTTTTGTGCCGCTTTCTTCCGGTATTTATACTGTAACAGGAACAACGAATGGATGTACAGCAACTGATCAAGTTTTGGTAACAGTTACACCACTTCCAATCGTAAATGCAGGAAATGATGTTGCACTTTGCGCAGGTTTTTCAGTAGTTTTGACAGGTGTCGGTTCTGGTTTATCTTGGGACAATGGAATTACTGATGGCGTTTCATTTGTGCCAACTGCAACTACCACCTTCACGCTAACTTCAACGGTAAATGGTTGTACTTCTACTGATGATGTTGTGGTTACTGTAAATGCGCTACCGATTGCCAATGCAGGTCCAGATCAAGCTGTTTGTATTGGTAGTCCAGTTACATTAAATAGTACAGGGCCCAACCCAACTTGGACAGGTGGAATAACGAATGGACTTGCGTTTAGTCCTAATGTTACTCAAACTTATACTTTAACGGTTGTTGATGCAAATCTTTGTACAAGTTCTGATGATGTTTTGGTAACTGTAAATCTTTATCCAATAATCAGTGCTGGTTCAGACCAAACTGTTTGTAGCGGAACCGCTGTTTCACTTTCAGGTTCGGGAGGAACTTCCTATACATGGGACAATGGCGTTTTAGATGGTGTTTCCTTTGTTCCAGCGGTTGGAACTGTGACATATACAGCTACAGATAATAATCCAACGGGTTGTTCAGGCTCAGATCAAGTAACAATTACAGTAAATCCGCTACCGATAGTAAATGCTGGAATTGACACGTTAATTTGTTCTGGAGTTTCGATCATTCTAGCTGGACAAGGAGCGGTTACATATACTTGGGACAATAATGTAATAAATGGAATTTTATTTACACCAATTTCTACTGCAACTTATAATGTTATTGGAACAGATGTAAATGGATGCGTAAATACAGATCAAGTGGTAGTTTCTGTTACTCCTACACCAATCGTAAGTTTTGTGCCAAGTGTTTCAAGTGGATGTGTTCCAGTTTCAGTAATTTTTACCAACACAAATCCAACTAATAATACATATCAATGGGATTTAGGAAACGGAATTACATCTACAAATGCAAACACCATTTCAACAGTATATACTGGAGTTGGCTGTTATGATGTGACATTAATTTCAACCACACCAAATGGCTGCGTTGGACAAACAACTGTGAATTCAATTGTTTGTGCTTATGACAATCCTGTAGCTGATTTTACAACCAATCCAAATGTTTTGTCTTTGATTGATACCTATTCACAATTGGATAATGAATCAACAGGTGCGGAAACCTACATTTGGAATTTTGGTGATGGTTCTGCTAATTCGACACTAATCAATCCAAGTCATTTCTTTCCCTCTGCGGAACCTGGAAGTTATCAAATTACACTAATTGCATATTCAATTTTAGGTTGTACAGATACAGTAACTCAAAATATTGAAGTAAAAGATGCTGTCATTTATTATGTCCCAAATTCATTTACTCCTGATGAAGATGAATTTAATCCAGTTTTTAAACCTGTTTTCACATCTGGTTTCGATCCAATGGACTATAAAATGTTGATTTTTAATCGTTGGGGCGAAGTTGTTTTTGAAACAAGAAACGTAGAATATGGATGGGATGGAACCTATTTGGGAATAAATGGACTAGTTAAAGAAGGGGATTATATTTGGCAAATTGATTTTAAAACAACACTTTCCGATGAAAGGAAAAAAATTACAGGTAGCGTTACTTTGTTAAGGTGATTGTATCTATTCGTAGAATTTTATTTTAGGGGCTTCGGCCCCTTTTTTTTTGGAAACTGAGGAAATATTGTTATTTCCAATTCAATGCTTTTTAAAAAGATTGTAAAGTACTTAGATAATATTTTATTGCTAGCTTTTTCGAGAAATATGACTTTTTATCATTTTTTTAACTTACATTACTTATTAATCAAAAATTAATTAGATTTGTTAATTAAATTATTTAAATAAAAAATAATTTGGTTTTTAGTAAAGAGGCAACCATTTAAAATTTGGTGCGTCAAGATTTTGTACGATTCGTCGTTTATATTTAATTAAATAACTACATACTATGAAATTCTCAAAATGGATTTTTTTAATTTTAATGAACTTGGTGTTCGTTAGCGCAAATGCACAAGTTGAAAATGCACCTGTTTTCCCCGTTACTGGAAATTTTACTTTTGATCCTCAAGTTGGTCAGCAAAAAGATTTCAATAATGTGGTAATTGAATCTAATGTTTTTCATTTAAAAATGGATGACCAACTTGTTCGTTCTTACAAGGCTGTTGCAGCTATTAAAGGAGGTTTTTCAGTAGAACAATTTTATTTGGAAAGTCAATCTCCTTCTCAAAACATTGAAAAATTCAACGTGCAAATATCAAATATAACTGAGAGTGAATGTTTTTTCACGATTAGTTATTTGCAAGGAAGTGAAAAAATTCATCTTATCAGAAAATAATAGATCAATTTAATCTAAATGCTATGAAAAATTTACTCTTTGTTGTTCTACTAGCTTTTGTTTCGCTTGCTTCTTTTGCAGGAGGAGGAGGAGGTCCGACAACGCCTCCATCTGCTTGTAATACAGCTTCTCCATTTTGTACAGGTACAAATTACAACTTCCCAAATTCAACAAATGTTGCCAGTTTAGGAGCAAATGGAATTTATGATTGTTTGGGTTCTACTCCCAATCCTGTTTGGTATCACATGCAAGTTGCTACTCCAGGAAATTTAGTTATCAATATAAATCAAACCAGTAATGCTGGGAATCCAATTGATGTAGATTTTGTGATGTGGGGTCCTTTTACGTCATTGGCTGCTGGTTGTGCAGGTATTTCTGCTAACAATGTAGTTGATTGTAGTTATTCAACATCTGCTACTGAACAAGCAAATGTTCCAAATGCTCAAACTGGGGAATTTTATATTCTACTGATGACAAATTATTCGGGAACAGCTGGAAGTATTTCATTTAGTTCTGCTGGTACTGCTTCGACCAACTGCAATATTCTTTGCAATATGAGTGCACTTTCTGCAACTCCAGGTGCTTGTGATCCATCTACAGGACAATACAGTGTTACGGGTCAGATTACATTTCAATATCCACCAACCTCTGGAACATTAACTGTAAGTAGTTCTTGTGGTACATCTGTTGATATTCCTGGTCCATGGGTTAGCCCAATGAGTTACACCATGCCTGGTCTTACTGCAAATGGCGGCGCTTGTACTATGACAGCAGCTTTTTCTGCCGATGCAACTTGTACTTTAACTCAAAATTTTACTGCGCCTGCCTCGTGTAACTGTTCAGTGACTGCTGGAAATACTGGTCCCGTTTGTCCTGGCAATACAGTAGATTTGACTGCTACAACAGTTGTTGGTGCAACAAGTTATTCTTGGACAGGTCCAAATGGTTATACGTCTTCTCAACAAAATCCAACAGGCGTTCCTGTGCCATCTGCACCTGGAAGTTATACTTATAATTTAACAGTAATTTATTCAGGTCAACCTTGTACTTCAAGTACTACTGTTGTGGTCAATGATCCACTTGTTGATGCTGGTCTTGATCAAACAGTTTGTGCTGGTGATCCTGTTACTTTGACTGGGTCGTTGGCAACTACATACGCTTGGGACAATGGAGTTACCGATGGAGTTCCTTTTGTTCCTGTGGCAAGTGGAATATATACGGTGACTGGTACAACAAATGGTTGTACAGCAACAGATCAAGTTTCTGTAACTGTTACACCGCTTCCAGTTGTTAATGCAGGAAATGATGTTGCACTTTGTGATGGTGATGCTGTAACATTAACTGGTTCAGGTGGTACTTTATCTTGGAGCAATGGCGTTACAAATGGCGTTTCTTTTGTTCCAGTATTAACTGCAACTTATACTTTGACAGGAACAGCAAATGGTTGTTCCGCAACGGATGATGTGATTGTAACAGTAAATCCGCTTCCAATTGCCAATGCAGGTGCTGATCAAGCAATTTGTAATGGGGTATCGGTAACACTTACTGGAACTGGTGGTACTCCATCTTGGACAGGTGGAATTACTGATGGTTTAGGTTTTACACCCAATGTAACCACAACTTATACTTTGACAGTTGTGGATGCAAATCAATGTGTTAGCACAGACGATGTAACGATAACAGTAAATTATACATCTGTTATCAATGCAGGACCTGATCAAACAGTTTGTAGTGGAACAGCGGTTACACTTGCGGGTTCTGGTGGAACTGCCTACACTTGGGATAATGGAGTTAATGATAATGTTTCTTTTGTTCCTGCAGTAGGAACAGTTACTTATACGGCAATTGATAACAATCCAACTGGATGTTCTGGTCAAGATCAAGTGACTGTAACAGTCAATCCTTTACCAATAATTAGTGCTGGAAATGATACATTGATTTGTTTTGGTTTCCCAATTATTTTAGCAGGTCAAGGCGGTGTTTCTTATGTTTGGGACAATAATGCGGTGAATGGAATTTCATTTGCACCACCTTCAACAACTACTTACACTGTTATTGGTACCGATGCAAATGGTTGTCAAGGTACAGACCAAATGACAGTTACTGTGACGCCAACACCAATTGTAAGTTTTTCTCCAAGTGTAACTTCTGGTTGTGTGCCAGTAGTTGTGACTTACACCAATACAAATCCTACAAATAATACCTATTTATGGGATTTAGGAAATGGAATTACTTCTACAGATCCTAATACGGTTACAACAACTTATTCAGCTGTAGGTTGTTTTGATGTCACTTTAATTTCAACAACGCCAAATGGATGTATTGGACAAACTACAATTCCTTCAATTGTTTGTACTAATGACAATCCAGTAGCTCAGTTTACGACCAATCCGAATGTTTTATCATTGATTGATACTGAAACACAATTGTTAAATGAGTCAACAGGTGCAGAAACATATATTTGGAATTTTGGTGATGGAACTGCGATTTCAAATGAAATTAATCCTAATCATACTTTTCCATCTGATGAACCAGGGAGCTATCAAATTACTTTAATTGCGGTAACTGTTTTTGGTTGTACAGACACGACTAGAGTGAATATAGAAGTTCAGGATGCATTGATATATTACGTTCCAAATACATTCACACCTGATGAGGATGAACACAATCCAGTTTTCAAACCGATTTTCACATCAGGTTTTGATCCAATGGATTATAAAATGGAAATTTTCAATCGTTGGGGTGAAGTTGTTTTTGAAACACATGACGTGGAATATGGTTGGGACGGAACCTACAATGGGACTAATGGCCTTGTAAAAGAAGGAGCGTATGTCTGGAAAATAGAGTTTAAAACAACCAATTCAGATGAAAGGAAAAAAATCATCGGAAATGTGACATTACTTAGGTAATTATTTAATAAATATTGAAAAGGGGGTTCTAAATCCCCTTTTTTTATGTCTATTACTCTCGTCATTTTTATTGTTTCCGTCAATTTGTCAGTAAACAAATGTTTGGAACAATTTCTGTCAATGGAAAAATGTAAATTTTATTAATAAGCTTAGGGATTTTTAAACTATTTTTGAGCTTCTGAATTTTAAAGAATCATGATCGCAGGACTATTAAAAAAGATATTTGGAGATAAAACATCTCAAGACAGAAAAGAATACCAACCAATTATTGATCAAACCAATCAATTTTTCGAACAATTCAAAAACATTTCAGACGATGAGTTGAGGGCTAAAACTTTTGGTTTTCAAGCCAAAATCAAAGAAGCAACAAGCGACTTAGATAGCCAGATACTTGCACTGAAAGAAAAGGCAAATGGTTCTGAAATTTCAGTTTTAGACAAGGAAGATCTTTTTGACGAAATTGATAAATTAACCAAAGATATTGATGTAGTAATTGAAGATGTTTTGAAAGAAATTTTACCAGAAGCTTTTGCAGTGGTGAAAGAAACTTCTCGTCGTTGGGCAGAAAATGGTCAATTGACAGTTAAAGCGCAAGATTTTGATAAAAAACTAGCTACACAAAAAGACGGAATCACCATAGACGGAGAGCTTGCTATTTGGCACAATGAATGGACTGCTGCAGGTACACCAGTGAAATGGTCGATGGTTCATTACGATGTACAATTAATGGGTGGTGCTGTACTTCACCGAGGAAATATTGCAGAAATGCAAACGGGTGAAGGAAAAACATTGGTTGCCACTTTGCCTGTATATTTGAATGCACTTTCTGGAAAAGGGGTTCACTTAGTAACCGTTAATGATTACTTGGCAAAACGTGACTCTGAATGGATGGGACCTTTGTATCAATTTCATGGATTAACCGTTTCTTGTTTGGATAAAACGAGACCAAATTCTCCAGAAAGAAAAGAAGCTTATTTGTCAGATATCACTTTTGGAACAAATAATGAGTTTGGATTTGATTACCTACGTGACAATATGTCAAGTAGTACGGAAGATCTTGTGCAACAAAAACATCATTTTGCGATTGTCGATGAGGTCGATTCAGTTTTAATTGATGATGCTAGAACGCCTTTGATTATTTCTGGACCAACACCAAAAGGTGATGAGCATGAATTTCATGAATTGAAACCACGCATTGAGAAAGTTGTTGCTGCACAGAAAGCTTATGTAACACAATGTTTGGTTGAAGCCAAAAAACAATTGGTTGTTATCAATAGTCCAAGTGATGACAAAAAAGATTTAAAAACTGCCTTGGAAGAAGGTGGAATTGCTTTGTTGCGTGCACACAGAGGTTTGCCAAAAAATAAGGCATTGATTAAATTTTTATCTGAGCCAGGAATCAAAGCGCATTTGCAAAAAACAGAAAATACGTATATGGCAGAGCAAGGCAAGCACATGAAAAAGATTGATGCTGAATTGTTCTTCGTTATAGATGAAAAAAATAACACCATCGAATTGACTGAAAAAGGAATCGACTTGGTTTCAGGATCGGAAGATAGAGATTTTTATATCATTCCAGATATTGGTGGTGAGATTGCTAAATTGTCTAAATCAAATATCGTTGGTGAAGAATTGGCAATGCAAAAAGATATGTTGATTAGAGATTTCAGCATTAAATCTGAGAGAATCCACTCGATCAACCAATTATTGAAAGCATATACACTTTTTGAAAAAGAAGTGGAATACGTAATCATGGATGGGAAAATTAAAATTGTGGATGAGCAAACTGGTCGTATCATGGAAGGTCGTCGATACTCAGATGGCCTACACCAAGCAATTGAAGCGAAGGAGGATGTAACAGTGGAAGCTGCAACTCAAACTTATGCAACAATTACTTTGCAGAACTATTTTAGAATGTACCATAAATTATGTGGTATGACTGGTACTGCTGAAACTGAAGCAAAAGAATTTTGGGATATCTATAAATTAGATGTGGTAGTAATTCCTACGAATAGACCAATTTCTAGAAATGATGACAATGACATGGTATTCCGTTCAGCTCGTGAAAAATTCGCTGCTGTAATTGATGAAACAGAAAAATTGGTTCAAGCAGGAAGACCAGTTTTGGTTGGTACAACAACTGTTGAGATTTCCGAATTTTTGAGTCGAATGTTGAAAATGCGTGGTATCAATCACCAAGTATTGAATGCAAAATACCACCAAAAAGAAGCGGAAATTGTTGCTGAGGCAGGAAAAGCGGGCTCTGTAACAATTGCCACCAATATGGCTGGACGTGGAACCGATATTAAATTGGGTGAAGGCGTTAAAGAAGCAGGAGGTTTGGCAATTATTGGAACTGAAAGACACGATTCACGTCGTGTTGACCGTCAGTTGAGAGGTCGTGCTGGTCGTCAAGGTGATCCAGGGTCTTCTCAATTTTTTGTTTCCTTGGAAGATGATTTGATGCGTAAATTTGGTTCTGAAAGAATTGCCAAAATCATGGACCGCTTGGGATTGAAAGAAGGAGAAGTGATTACGCACAGTATGGTTTCGAAATCAATCGAAAGAGCGCAGAAAAAAGTGGAAGAAAATAACTTTGGAATGCGTAAAAGATTGTTGGAATACGATGATGTAATGAATGCACAAAGAAAAGCAATTTACAAAAAACGACACAATGCCTTGTTTGGAGATAGACTTGGATTAGACATTGCCAATATGTTCTATGATGTTTCGGAATCAATTGTTTTTGGATTTCCTCATGCAAATCAATATGAAGATTTCACGTTAGAATTATACAGAGTTTTAGGAATTGAATCTCCAGTTTCAGAAACAGAATTTGCTACCACTGACAAAGCAGTAATTGCTGAAAAAGTATATGAAGCAGTACAAGAACATTACACACATAAAAATTTAAGAATTGCAGAAAAAGCATTTCCTCAAGTGAAAATGGTCTATGAAACTCCTGGAAATCAATTTAGAAATATTGTTTTCCCATTGACCGATGGTAAAAAAGAAATGGAAATGGTTGTGAGCTTAGAAGAAGCATACAGTTCAAATGGTAGTGCACTTCCAAAAGCCTATGAACGTAACATTACTTTGGCCATGATTGATGATGAATGGAAAGAGCATTTGCGTGAAATGGACGATTTGAGAACTTCTGTTCAACAGGCTGTTTATGAACAAAAAGATCCACTTTTGATTTACAAATTAGAATCTTTTGAATTGTTCAAATCAATGTTGGGAAGATTGAATCTTCAAACTGTGGAGACTTTGGTTAAAATGGATATTCCTGCATTACAGGAAGAAATTAAAAGTACCAATAAACAAGTAACTACCCAAAATAGCTATGAAAAAGCACAATTGGGTTCTGTAAGTACATCAACTCAAACGCCAAATTTTCAAGGAGCAGAAGGTTATCAAGAGGCCATTCAAAATTCTATTCGTGAACCAGAGAAAAAGCAACCCGTAATTGCTGATCCAAAGATTAATCGAAATGATCCTTGTCCTTGTGGAAGCGGTAAAAAATACAAACAATGCCACGGTAAATAAATAAGAAAAAGTCCACCAAAAGTGGACTTTTTTTTGCTTCATTTTATGAATGATAATTCACTGCACTTATTTGTTTGAAATTTAACACTTACTTGTTTAGTTTTAAATTTATTCATAATCTCATTAATCAATTGATATTATGT
>JBFYPS010000324.1:0-8036 GCA_041303135.1 Crocinitomicaceae bacterium
TTCATCCTTTGGTGGCCATTTTTAATTATTGTTATAAATACGATGAATTTGTTATTAACGAAGGGAAATTGGCTACCGCTTTAGGGAAAACAATTGAACAAGCAAAACCATTGATGTTGCAATTAAGTGGATTGGGATTTATCAGTTATGATACGGAATCAAAATTGGTTTATGTGAATGATAAAACGTTGAATTTCATCAATTCTCGTTCTGGAAAGAAAGATTTTGATAATTTGAGTTTCAATTCAGACATGAGAACGAAATCAATGCCAACGGAATATACGCCAGAACAAATTCAGAAAAATAGAACGCTTCGCATGCGTGATTCAACTTACAAAGTTGAAAATGAAAGAAGACGAATCATGAAGGATTTTGGAACCATTAGTTTGGTAAATCACACAATTTTTCTCGATGCGGTTGACCAAGTGAGAATTTCAGACCCTCAAAATGTTGCCGTTTTTCCTGAAGGAAATAGAATTTCAATCAAAAAAGACAGAAATTTCACTTTCAGTGGTTGGATCAATTCTGGTAAAATTGAAGTGAAATCTGTAAATGCCAATTATGTGTATGAAACCAATAAAATCAACTTATTGGAAACAGAATATGCCGTTTTTAATGTTAGACCACTTACTGAAAATGATGGCAAAAACAACATCATGATGGGGAGTGCTTTGACCAAAATTGTGGGTGAAATTTTGGTAGATGCGCCAACAAATCGTTCTGGAAATGACAAGAAAATTGTAAATTATCCAAAATTGATTGTTTCTCAACCTTGTAAAGTTTATTACAATGATAAATCTATCTACAAAGGCGCTTACGATAGTTCTCGTTTTTACTTTACGGTAGCACCTTTTACCAAAGACAGTTTGGATAATTTCAAAGAGAAAAATTTATTTTTGAAAGGAGAATTAACCTCTGCGGGAATCTTTCCAGTTTTTAAAGATTCTTTAAAGATTATGCCAGATTATTCTTTCGGTTTTTCTACGAAAGCACCAACTGCAGGGTACGATTTTTATTCAACAAAATCCAAATATTCCAATAAAATTGTTTTGTCAAACAACGGTTTGCAAGGAAATGGTAAAATTGATTTTATCTTGTCAACTTCTGTTTCTGAAGCGTTTACATTCTTGCCAGATTCAACCGTCGGTTATGCCAATTTTGTGAATCGACCAAGCGATGTAGAAGTTCAATTTCCTGATGTTTCTTGCGATGTAGCTTACATTACTTACATTCCAAAAGGAAATTTATTGAAAGCAGCTTCTACGGATAAAAAGCCATTGATTTTCTTCAAAGAGCAAGCAAAATTGAAAGGTTTGGCCATTTTGAGACCAGATGGAATGACTGGAAACGGAATCATGAATTTGAAAGATGCCAATATTCAATCTGATTTGTTTAGCTACAAACGCTGGGATATTGATGCGGATACCTCTGTATTTAACCTCAAAAACAACAATCCTGAACAAGATGAAAATGCTTTGTCTTTCAAAACTGAAAATGTTAGTGCACACATATCATTTGCTGAGAAAAAAGGTGTTTTCAAGTCTAATAACGGCGAATCAACGGTTGAATTTCCTGTCAATCAATATGTTTGTAAAATGGACATGTTCACTTGGTTCATGGATAAAGAAGAAATTGAATTGGCTCAATCTGGACAGAAGGATATCAATATCGAGTCTAATTTAGATATTGCAAAATCGAATTTCTTTTCCGTTCATCCAGAGCAAGATTCCTTGCAATTTAGAGCGCCTAAAGCTGTGTTTAGTACAAAGGAAAAGACCATTTATTGTGCTGAAGTCGAATATATAGATGTAGCAGATGCGCGCGTTTTTCCAGATAGTTTAAAAGTGACAATTCGAAGAAAAGCGAAAATGGATCCATTGTTGAATTCTTCTATTGTTGCCAATTACATTACTAAATACCACAAATTTACAAAGGCAAATACAGTAATTACAGCTAGACGTGCCTATACCTCCGAAGGCGATTATCCGTATATTGATGCGGACAGTGCGATAACGATTGTGCGCATGGACAAAATTGGCTTGGATGAAACCTTTCAGACAATTGCAACAGGTAAGATTTCAAGTGAATCAAACTTCAAGCTGAGCGATCAATTTGACTATTATGGGGAAATAAAGATTTTAGCAGCTTCGCCTTCGATTACGTTTAGTGGTGCAACAAGAATTAACCACACTTGTGAAAAATTCCCGAAAAGTTGGATGGCGTTTACATCGAAAATCGATCCTAAAAACATCCAAATCCCTGTGTCTGAAACCATGAAAACGTTAGACGGATTGGCTGTTTCTGCAGGGATTGTTTGGAGAGATTCGCGTGCTCCAGATAGCGTTCGATTGTATCCAACTTTCCTTTCTCAATTGACTGATCCAAAAGATCCAATTTTGATTACTGCCAGTGGATTGTTGCAATACAATTTTGATTCAAAAGAGTTCCAAATTGGTTCTGCTGATAAATTAGTAAACAGAAAAGCCACTGGAAACTTCATCGCTTTGAACACGGAAACTTGTTCTATGAGTGGCGATGGAAAAATCAATTTAGGAATGGACTATGGTGATATTTCTGTGGATGCGATTGGAACAGCAAGTTATGATCAAAAAACTGGAATGACAGATTTGAATATTACGGCTAGATACAATCTTCCTTTGGATAAAGTTCAAATGGAAAAAATGGCAACCAAAATCATTGCGATGGAAGGTTTGAAACAATTGGATTTTGGCTCAAATACGATGATGCAAGCGATTACAGAATGGAAAGATGCTAAAACGGCTGATCAAATTAAAAATGATTATATCCAGAAAAATGAGGTCAAAAATTTACCGAAAGAAATGGAGTCAGGCATCGTAATCACAGGAATTCGATTGACATCTTACAATAATTTTGAAAATCAAATGAGTGGATTAATTACCAACACAGAATCAGCAGCGATTGTCAATATTTATAACAAGCCGATTTTTAAATATGTGCCGATGAAAGCATTCTTCAAACAAGTTTATTCCGAAAATCCGAGCGGTGATAAATTTGGTTTATTGTTAAGTATTCCTGGTGGTTCAGATTATTATTTCGATTACTCAATGATCAAAAAAGATGGATTGTTGCAAATTTACACAGGTGATAAAGAGTTGGAAGCTGGAATCACAGCAATCAAAGAAGACAAACGCAAAGTGAAGAATTTTAAATATGAAACTTCTACAAATAGCGCTTTGTTGAGTATATTTATGAGATTGTTTGAGTAAATTGCACGCATGGATTTTGTGATTTTTGGTCTAATTGCCTATATATTAGGATCAATCCCCACAGCAGTTTGGGTTGGTAAAAGTTATTACGGAATTGATGTGAGGGAGCACGGAAGTAAAAACGCTGGTGCAACCAATACTTTTCGAGTGCTAGGCAAAAAACCTGGAACGGTAGTTCTTTTAATAGATGTGTTGAAAGGCGCTTTGGCTGTTTTATTGCCTTTTTTTTTCTTGAAGGATTCTATTGAATACGAGCGTTTGATTCAAATTCAATTGCTGACAGCATTTTTGGCTATCATTGGTCATGTTTTCCCTTTGTTTGCTAATTTCAAAGGAGGAAAAGGCGTTGCAACTTCTTTGGGAATTATCATTGGAATTCATCCACCTGCGGCACTTATTTGCTTGGGAATTTTCTTAATTGTCTTCATCATTTCAAAATATGTGTCGCTTGGTGCAATCATCACAGCAATTTCATTTCCATTACTCATTATTTTCCTTTTTCATGTCGAATCAATTTGGTTGAGAGGTTTTTCAATTTTGTTAGGTTCAGTCGTTGTTTTGACGCATAAGAAAAACATTTTACGGTTGGTGAAAGGTGAAGAAAGTAAAATGAACCTTTTTAAGAAGTAACCGTATTAGAGCTTAAATATAAAGCAAACAAAGTTACGATTACTGCGTGCAAAAACGATTAAATAGCTTATTGTTATTGATTTCTCTCTGGGGTTCAATGACTGTTTTTGCCCAAGAAAATGAGGCACAACTCAAATCTAAAGCAGATAATTTATTTCAAAACCAAGATTACGCTGCATCAACTCCCGCTTATTTGCAATTGTTGGCATTGCAACCAAGAAGTCCTGAATATAATTACAAATATGGTACTTGTTTGGTCTTCAATAGTCGTAAAAAACAAGACGCCATTAAATACCTACAGTTTGCGACAACAGCTGGGAATGTCGATAATGAAGCTTTTTTCTACATGGGAAAAGCGTATCATTTGAATTATCAGTTTGAGGAAGCAATTAAATTTTACAATACTTACAAAAGTAAAGCTGCAGGAAAACTCAATCCTGAACTTGATGTTGACAGACAAATCGAGACCTGTGAAAATGGTCGAAAATTGCTCAAAAAACTGACTGATATTATTGTTTTAGAGAAAAAAGAATACGCTTATTCTGAGTTTTATAAGTTGTATGATTTGAAAGATTTTGGCGGCGATATTCTTGTTTCAACAGCAGATCAAAGTAAAATTGACAAGAAAAGAAATCACACGCCGATTATTCATTTTCCGCCCAATGCCAAGCAAGTTTTCTTTGCCAGTTATGGTGAAAGTGAAGTAAATGGCAAACAAATTTATGTCAAAAGGAAATTAGCCAACGGTTGGAGTAAACCTGAATTGGTTCAAGGTGAAATCAACACAAAGTATGATGAGGATTTTCCATACATGGATCCAAGTGGCGAATATTTGTATTTCAGTTCGAAAGGCCACAACAGCATGGGAGGCTACGATGTTTTTAAATGTAAATTCAACAAATCAACTGGAACTTTTGGGAAGGTTGAAAATTTAGATTTTGCGATTTCATCAGCCGACAATGATTTGTTTTATATGGTAGATTCATTGGGTGAAAATGCTTGGTTTGCCTCTTCTAGACAAAGTTTGGACGGAAAAATACAAGTATATAAAGTACGTGTTCAACGTGTTGGTGCACCAATTGCTGCCGTGAAAGGTACTTTTAAATCAACCGTGCATCCTGAAAACAAAAAATTTAACATTGAAGTCAATGATTTGGCTTCTGGTAGAAATATCGGAACTTTTTATTCTGACAAAGAAGGTGGATATCTGATTTCATTGCCGAAAGGAGGGAAATATGAGTATTCAATCCGAATAGATGGAAGTCCGCAGGTTTTCAAAGCGACGGTAAATATTCCCGTTTTGTCTGAATTTAAACCTTTGAAACAGTCGATTTCTCATGTGCTGGAAAATTCCAAGGAACAAGTGAAAGTCATTGATTTATTTGGCGAAAATGTGGATGATTTGGATGCAGTGGTAGCAGAATTACTGCAGAAAAAAGCGGAATTGAATGAAAATTCCAGTCAATTTGATTTGAAAGCATTTGAAGCTCCTGTTGGCTCTAAAGAAGTTCTCGCAAAATTGGGAATGGACAAAATGATGCCGATGGAAGCCAAAGATAAAGTCAATGGCATGTTGCAAATACAATCCGTTCAGGCTAAAAATTTAGAGGAATTACAGCAAAAAGCATTGGCGAAAGTCGTTGCAAATACTGCAGAAATTAAGAAAAAACAAGAGGAATATAAAATCAAGGTAGGCGAAACAAATTTGGTCAAAGATCCGAAAGATCAATACCGCATTTTTCAGGAAGCAGACCAAATGTCGAAAGCGATTACAAATCTGGAAGAAAATACTCAGAAATTAGTCAAATTCGCTGATTCCTTGACAAAACCAATAAAAGATGCAAACGGTGAAGCCAACATGGCCAAGCAAGTTGAATCTGCATTGTCCAAAGTATCTAATGATGCTGATATTATTCGAGTTTTGGGTGAAAATTCAGCACAAATAAATACGCTGCAACAAGATAATGGTTTGTTGCCGACCGCACAACTGGGAGCTGATTTGACCAAAATTAAATCTGAGAAAGAAGGAGTCGAAAAAACATTAAACAATTATAAATCAACTGAAAATCAACTCAAAAAAGAGGTTGAAGGACTTACTGCAAAGCTCAGTTCAGCAAAATCGAAAGAAAAGCCAGGAATTCAAGCTAGCATCGATGCCAAGCAAAATGAATTGAATTTGATGACCCAAGAAATTCAATCTTTGGAGAAGAAAGTAGCAAAAATTGAAGGTCAATCTACTCAAAAAGAAGACGAATTGGCCTTTGTTCAGAATGTGGAGCAAGGATCTTTTCCTGTCAAACCGATGACCATTACTGAAGCCAGAACGACAGTTGAAAAAGCAGATAATCAAAACTACAGAACCTTAAAATCCTACGTTGTTGCTCAAAAAACGGAGTTGGAGAAAAATCCTGCAGTTGCTAGTTTAGGTCAAAATCCTGAAGGTCCGAAATCAAATGAAGTTGTTGATAATAAAGTAGATGTGTTGGTGGAAATCAGTCCGAAACACAACGAAAAATTGACTTCAATTGAAAATGATCCCAAATTGTCTCCAGAAGAAAAATTGGATTTAGCGCAAAAAGAAGATTTGGCTTTGCAGTCAAAAGTCGATAAGGAAATCCAAACAACGGAGAAAAAATTGGCTCAGAATCCTTCTGATGAAACAGTGAAAGCAAAATTGGAATCTTTGAAAACTGCCAAAGAGCAAGTGGATAATCGAATTGTTGACAGACAAATAGACATAGAAACTTCCAACGAAACAGTTGAAGATAAAGATTATACATCAGATGAAATTGTCAAAGAATTGAAACCAGATTTGGAGAAAAGATTGGTTGAAATTTCTAAAAACAAAGAATTGACAGCTTTGGAGCAAATGAAAATGGCTCAAAATGAAGAGTTAGAGTTTGAGCAAATTATCACCGAACAAATTTTTGATTTGGAAGATGAAATCAAGTTGAAACCAACGGATCAATCCTTGAAGACGCAATTGAAAACGATGCAAAATCTGAAAAAAGAAGTTGCTGAAAATATTGATAATCGCGGACTAGCGATTGCTTCTTTGGATCCTGAAAGTGCTGTTGTTACGACTGTTCCACGCAAGGAAACATTGCTAAAAACTTTGAAACCAAATCAGGAATCAGTATTGGCTGAAATCGAGGCAAATTCAGAATTAACTGCCAAAGAAAAAATAGAAGCTGTTCAAAATGAAGATTTGATCTTGAAAAACAATATTGAAAGTGAGATTGTAAAATTAGATGCAGCGATTCAAAAAAATCCAGTAGATACCAAAGCCAAGGACGACAAAAAAATCTTGTTGGAATTAGAACAAGAAGTTAAAAATCGCATGGATGATCGTCAGGCTGAAATAGAAAAACTTGAGCCAGCAAATACGATTGAAAGCATTGATACGACTGAAATTATCGCATTGGTGAAACCAGATTACAATCAAAAAATCAAAGCGATTGAAAGCAACGATCTACTTTCATCCACTGAAAAACAAAGCAAATTGATTCAAGAGGAAATTAAATTGCAAAAAGTATTGGATGAAGAAATTAAAAATGCGGATAAGATTTTAGCTGTAACACCTTTAGATGAAAAAACGGTTGAGAAAAAAGAGCAATTGTTGTTTTCAAAAGAACAAAGTCAAAACCGAGTTGATGAATCCAAACAACTATTGGCAGCAGAAGAAAAAAACAATATCAAACCGGCTGAATTGTTTGAAAAAACCGATAAGAATTACGCTTTAGACATTCAGAAAATTGAGAATAGTGCAGGTGAAGACAAACAAAATCAATTGATTGCTAGAGAGAAAACTTCTCAAGAATTGTTGAAAGCGAAAATTGAGAAGAATGAAAAAGCCTTGGCTAAAAAATCAGACCCTACGCTTGAAGCGGAAAATCAGGTGCTGAATGAATTGATTGATGCTTCTCAAAAAAGAATAGAGAATGGAGGTGTTGCTTCGCCTATGGCTAACAATGTTACTGCTGAAAACATTGATGTAGAAATGCAAAAATCAGTAGCTGCTTTGCAAAAAGACAATCCTTCGGTTTCGATTTATAATTTGGAATCAGCCAAAGATTTAGAAAATAGAAGAAGAAAAGCGAGCATCGAATTTGGAGAACTTACCTCTGAACTTGAAAAATTGAATGCAGACATTGAGAA
>JBFYPS010000325.1:0-2716 GCA_041303135.1 Crocinitomicaceae bacterium
CGATTTCTAACGTTTTGGTAACCGCTGGAAAGGAAATCGTTTTAGATGTTGCGATTGAAGAAAGTGTTGAGCAAATCAAAGAAATTACAGTTAGCGGACAAAAAAGGACGATTAACAACGAATTGACTTCTGTAAGCGCGCGTTCTTTTTCTATGGAAGAAGTGAATCGCTACGCTGGTGGAAGGGCAGATCCAGCGCGTTTGGCATCGAATTTTGCAGGTGTAAGTTCACCAGATGATTCTCGAAACGACATCGTTATTCGCGGAAATTCACCAATTGGCGTTTTGTGGAGAATTGAAGGATTAAATATTCCAAATCCAAATCACTTTTCAACTGTTGGAACTACAGGTGGACCAGTGAGTGCATTGAACACCAATTTATTGAGAAATTCTGATTTCATGACTTCAGCTTTTCCTTCAGAGTACGGAAATGCCAATGCAGGAGTTTTTGATTTGGGATTTAGAAATGGAAATTCAGAAAAAAGAGAACATACTTTTCAAATTGGTGCCTTGACTGGTTTGGAATTTATGACAGAAGGTCCAATCAAAAAAGGAAATGGTTCTTCGTATTTGTTCGCCTATCGCTATGCATTTACAGGTGTTGCGCAGGCGATTGGATTGCCGATTGGAACTGCAGCCACGCCATTTTACCAAGATTTATCATTCAAAATCAACAGTGGAAATACCAAAGCTGGAAGATTTATTTTGTTTGGTTTGGGCGGAAAAAGTCACATCGATTTTTTACATAACAAGATTGATTCAACAGATTTATTCGCTGATCCTTCGAAAGACAGTTATTTTACCAGTGATATCGCCTTGGTTGGTTTGAAACATTTCATCAGAGTTGGACAAAAATCATTCATCAATACAGTTATTGGTGGTACTTATGGAGGTTCTAATTATCTGCAAGACAGTTTGTCTGTTGATAAAAATGCGTCTAGAACGATTGAAAACAAAACAACTAGAATCACTTATGCAATTAATTCGTCTTTCAACACTAAAATCAGTGCTAAATTGTCAATCAAAGCGGGTGTTTTGGCTGAATTGATGGATGTAAATTTATATTACAGAAGCCGAGAAAAAAGTCCCAATTGGATTCAAATTTGGGATCAAAAAAATCAAACAGTATTGATGCAACCTTACGCACATGCAAAATATAATTTTACTGATAAATTGACTTTGAATGTTGGATTGCATGCACAGTATTTAACTTTAAATGATTCAAAATCAATTGAACCACGTGTTGGTTTGAAATATCAATTAAAACAAAAACACACCTTGAGTGCAGGATTTGGAATGCACAGTCAAATGCAACCAATTGATTTATATTTCTACCAAACGACCGATGCGAATGGAAATATTTCTTTGACTAACAAGAATTTAGATTTCACAAGAAGCAATCATTTCGTTGTTGGATATGAAATCACACCATTCAAGGATTGGAGATTTAAAACGGAAGTTTATTACCAAATGTTGAACAACATTCCTATTTCAGCGACAAGCAATAGTTTCTCTATGTTGAATGCAGGTTCATCTTTCAATCCAATCGAAGCAGGAAACTTGGTAAATGACGGAACAGGTCGCAATTACGGTGTTGAATTGACTGTTGAAAAAAGTTTCAGCAAAGGATTTTACGGTTTATTGACGGGAGCTTTGTATGATTCTAAATACACTGGAAGTGATAATGTTGAGCGAAATACCGCTTTCAACGGGAAATATGTTTACAATTTATTGGTTGGAAAAGAATTCAAAGTGGGCAAAGCAAAACGTCATGCCTTAACAATCGACATGAAAATGACGCAAGCGGGCGGAAGATACTACACGCCAGTTGATTTCCAACTTTCTCAAATTGCCAATCAGCAAATATTGAAAGGCGACGCGTATGCATTTTCAGAAAGATATGCCGATTTTTTCAGATTGGATATCAAAATGGGATTCACCTTGAACAGTGCGAAATACAAATTGTCTCAATCTATTTTCTTTGATATTCAAAATATTACCAATAGAAAAAATGTGTTTGCGGAAAGATACAATCCAATTACAAACAACATCAATACTGCATATCAAATTGGATTCTTTCCCAATTTCGTTTACAAAATTCAATTTTAATTTAAACATTTAATAGCTATGAAAACGATTTTAATCATCAACGGACATCCAAATCCAGAAAGCTTCAATCAAGCGATTTTCGAAACATATTTAGCTGAAGCAAAAAAGTCAAATATTTCCATCGAAACCATTGAAATTGCTAAATTGAAGTTCAATCCATCCTTGGAATTTGGTTATCAAAAGCGCATTGAAATGGAGCAAGATTTGATCGAAGCACAAGAAAAAATTTCTCGCGCAAATCACCTTGTTTGGATTCATCCTGTTTGGTGGGGCGGACTTCCAGCGTTGACAAAAGGATTTATCGACCGCGTTTTCGTTCCAGGATTTGCTTTCAAATACCGCGAAAATTCAGTTTGGTGGGACAAATTATTGTCTGGCAAAACAGCGCACATTATCACCACCTTGGATCAACCAGCATTTTACTATCGATTTGCTTTTGGCAGGCCGAGCATCAATCAGTTGAAAAAATCAACTTTGGGATTTTGTGGAATAAAAACCAAGAAAATCACTTATTTTGGTCCTGTTCGAAATTCCAAAGAAGAACAACGAAAAACTTGGTTGGAAAAAGTGAAAGTTTTGGCTCAAAATGATTGTTTACGCTAATAATC
>JBFYPS010000326.1:0-8383 GCA_041303135.1 Crocinitomicaceae bacterium
CCTTGTGGGATTAATTTAAGATTGAAATCAATCGTATTTTCACTGTAAGCATAAATCACAGGTTTATCGACCATGATGTTTCTTCCAGAATATTTCAAAGGAATGTAAACCGAAATGTCTATTTTATGCTGACTTGTAAAGGCATGATTTTCAAAATAGATTTTTTCGTACAAAGAATCTTTGTCTTCCTTTTTAGTGAAAAGCAAATATTTGGTTGTTTCATTCACCAGAACTTCAAATTCGCCCAGCGCGTTGGTAGAACCAATTTTTGTTCCATCCACGTCAAAAATGAATTGCACTGATTCTGAAGCTAGAATAAAATCTGTTGAATATGGATCCATTTCAACTTCATAAAACACTTTTCCCTTGATCATACATTTGCCTTTCGCTATTGACAAATCTTCCACATCTGAATTGACAATTACTTGTCTAAAAATCCTTGATTCCTTCAAATCTCCCGCTTTTGCAAAAGAAGACCAAGCGATTAAAATGAAGATGCAGCTAAAAATTGATTTCATAATTTGTGAATTAATTGGTTTTTTTAGGGCCATAATAATTGGATAAATCAATTTCTATTCCACCCCAATCGACGAAGTAAAAACCTTTTCTTTCCAAAGGTTTAAGTACTTGCGGACTTACTTCAAACGGAAAATCAACTTGATTATTTCCAGCGAAAAGCATGTAAATTCGGTTTAAGTGATTCGGTGTTGGATTGATTTTATACTGTGCAAATTTGTCACATTGACTATTCTGAACAAATTGAATCAAATAGTATTTTTCCTTTTGCATTTGTGGTGCCCAGAAAGTGATAAAATCTGTTTTTTCCTTGAAATTGAATCCCAAAGCGGTCAAAGTGGAATCTAAATAAGAAACAATATTAGCCTTGGAAACAATCGTACCATAAATTTCATTTTGTTTAATACTGGCTAAATCAAAGTCGATGTTTTTTTGTTTGCTTTCCCAAAACAAATAGGGATAATTTTGTTTTGAATTTTGGTCTGAAAGAACGTTGTTTTCAAGATTCATTTGCCATGTTTGAGTGCTGTCTAAATTTGGATATGCAAACGTTAATGCTCCTTTTGGAATTAATTGAAAATCAAACTTCGTGTTTTGATCTGAATAGCAGTAAATGACTGGCTTTTTGACCATAAATTCGGTTTCTTCTTTCACCTGAGTCATGAAAATTCTGAGTTTGATGCGGTGTTTATTTTTCAGCGAATAATTTTCTAAATACGAAGCATTGTAGTTCATCAGCACAAACTTCAACACTGAATCTTTGATTTCATTGGTCATTCTGAAATATCCTTTTGAATCACTGCGTGTTGTTTTTTCGCCAGCACTTACAATTACTTTACTCAATTTTTCTCTAACCTGATTTTCATTGTATTTATAGTCATAAATTGTTCCTTCAATCAAATATTTCCCATTTGGAATTTTTGCGTCGTATTTATCAGAAACAATTTCATAGCTCAAATGATACGGAATGTATTTCTCGGAAAAACAATAAATTGATTGAAAGAAAATCAGAAATAAAGCAAATTTTTTCATGACTATTTAATTTACAGGTTCGACGATGTTTTTAAGTTCTATTCCGCCCCAATCTACCATGTAGAATCCATTTCTTTGTAAAGGTTTGAGTTTTTGTGGTAATGCAAAGTATGGAAATTCATTCGTTTCATTTCCCATAAAAAGCATGTAAAAGCGGTTCAAATGATCGGGTTTTGGGTTGATTTCGTAACTTGCAATTTGTTCACATTCATTGTTTTGCATGAATTGAATCAAGTAGAAATTTGACTTTTGCATTCTCGGACCCCAATAAGTAATAAAATCTGTTTTTTCTTGTGAATTAAAACCTAAACTTGTCAAAGTGGAATCTAAAAATGAAACAACTTTTGATTTTGAAACTATTGAAGCATCAATTTCAATTTTGTCTTGTTTGAAATTTTCTCGCATGAAATAAACGTTTTCTTGCTCACTTTCCCAAAATAAATAGGGATATTTTTGCTTGGATTTGGCGTCTGTAAGTTCATTGTTTTCCAAATTCATGCTCCAAGATTGATTTTCATTTAATGCAGGGTATGCAAAAGTTAATTTGCCTTTCGTGTTTATCGTTAAATCGAAATATTGCGAATTTTCTGAATAGCAGTAAATTACTGGTTTTTCTGCTGCAGGTAGTTCTTTGTGCAGTGGATACTTTTCGATAAAGATCTTCATTTTGATATGCTGCTGACTTTCAATGGGATAATTTTCGCAATAAAAGGTCGGAAAACCTTTTCTTTCGAATTGCAGATAGTTTTCGTCAATCTTATTTGTCATTTTAAACCAGCCTTTAGAATCAGCAATGACTTTTTTTGTGATTGATTTGACCACTATACCACTTAATTTTTGATTGTTTGGTAATTCATAAACAGTAGCTTCAATGATATATTGACCTTTTGGGATTTTGGTATTCTTTTCATTCGAAACGATTTTGAAACTAGCGGAGTAAGCTATTTTTTCCTTTCCAAAAGCAGCGAAAGCAAGACAGAAGAATATGATTGAAATTACATTTTTCATGGTTTCAAGTTTTTATATTTGATTTTAAATTTACGCTTTTTATCGATACAATTAATCACAGAATTCGTTCAATCAGAAAGTCTTTTTTGTTGGTTTTAATAGTACTTTTATCAACTCAATTCTCGGCGTATCAATTATGAAGGAAAATATTCAAACGACCTTATTTCAGTTACTCAAGCAAAAAATGGCTGGCGACGATTCGCTGGGAAACGCCTTGTCTGATTTGTTAAGTATTTCTCCTGATGCAGTTTATCGGCGTTATCGCAATGAAACGTCACTCACCATTCAGGAATTGAAGAAAATTTGCAATCATTATTCCATTTCATTTGATGCTTTGTGCGAAATGGGCGAGGGGAAAGTCGTATTTTCTTATCCGCCATTAAATACATTTGATTTCAGTTTGGAATCTTATTTAGAGGGGATTTTACAAGCTTTTCAAAAGTTAAAATCACTTTCTAGTCCTGAAATTATTTTGTCTGTGAATAATGTTCATTTATTCCAGCTATTGAATTTCCCCCAATTGGTTCGTTTCAAATTGTATTTTTGGGCAAAAACACATTTGCAAATCCCTGATTATAAAGACAAACCTTTTCGACATGAAAAGACGAGTGAAAATGCATTCGCACTAGGGAAAGAAATTTTACAGATTTACAATTCTATTCCCTCCAAGGAGATTTATGACTTTGATTTCATGCGTGGATTTATGCGTCAAATTCAATATTACTATAAAGCGCATCATTTCGAAGATCCAGAATATGCCTTATTTCTGTTTGATCGTATGTTGTTGATGTCAAATCACTTGAAAGAGCAAGCGAATGTTGGCAAGAAATTCATGTTTGGAACCCAAGCACCTGCCAATGGAAATTCATTTGAAATGTATTTGAATGAAACGATTAATTCAGATGTCACATTTTACTATAATAGCAAAGAACAACAAGGTTTATATTTGACACACAATATCATGAATTACCTCGAAACAACCAATCAAAGTTATGTTTCTGATTCAAGGCTGATTATCGATAAACAATTGTCGAGTTCTAGTTTGATAAGCATTGTGAACGAAAAAGAACGCAATCATTTCTTTTATGAATTTGACCGAACAATTCATCTTTTCAGAAAGAAAATAGAGGCTGATTTGGAAAGCTAAGCCATTTTATTTGCGTATTTCGCAACTGAACTGAAGTGACCTGCTGAAATCAGTTTTCAAATATGGGATTTTTACAGAAATATTTGTTCAATCAAAAAACAAATAAAGTATGAAAACAAAAATCTTATTTTCAGTATTAATTTGCTTTTCATTTTTAAAAGTGAATGGACAAGAAAAACCAACTGAATCAACAGCACCGACCAATCTTCCAACACTTGCTGTTGCAAATCCCTATGTAAATGGATTGACTTTTAGAGCAGAAACTGTTTCCAAAATGATTCGTTTGGAACTAATCAAAATGAAGAAATACAAAGTCTACGATGTTTTCGACATGGCAGATGTATTGAAAGGAAATGCTGAATTTTTAAATGAATGTTATGGTCAAAACTGCTTGGTCAAAATGGGCAAGGAGTTGAATGTGGATTATGTGATGTGTGGTAGTTTTGATGGTTTAGGAAACAAAATTGCTATCACAATCAAAATTGTCGATGTAAGAAATCACACCATTTTAAAATCTGCTGTAAAAGAATTTGACAATCAAGAATTGGAATTGCAACGCATGATTGAAATTTTATTGAAAGAAATGCACGATTTAGATTTTTCAAAAGAAACAAGTGATCGTTTGTCGTTTAAAAACGAGCTTATTACTTCGAATAACATTGGTAAAATCAATAATTCAGGTCCAAGAATTGGAATGGCGTATTTATTAGGTTCAGTGAATGAATTCGCTGTTCGACCAGAATCTCAAGGAGGACTGGGTATTTTTCCTGGCGTGAGCATGATTGGATATCAATTGGAAAAACAATATGTTGGTACAGAGAATTTTTCTTCACTCGTGGAATGCGTCATCAACGTGTCTGGATTAGAACAAGGTCAGTTTATTCCATCTTTGACCTTAATGAATGGATTTCGATTTGGGAAATCAGGTTGGGAAATTGCTTTTGGTCCTGGTTTTGGGATCAAACAAACGTCAAATGGCTTTTTTGACAATGACAATTTATTTAGCGACAATCAACAATATTTTTCTGAAAATGATTGGGCAAAATATGCTGAAAGAAATTATTCCAATTTGCCTGAATACAATACAACAGGACAATTTGTAGCACCAACGCCAGATAAATTCAATCACACTTATAACTTTGACAAAAAGTTTGGGGACACCCGCGGAAAATATTCAATGAATACGATGTTTGTTTTTGGTGTTGGAAGAACTTTCAGAGCAGGCGCACTAAATATTCCAGTGAATGTTTTTTATTCATCACAAAAAGGTGGAGGAATGACGGGTGTTAATGTTGGATTCAATGTTCAAAAAAGAAAAAAGAGAATCAACGATTAATCGAAAAAAAGAAAATCGTTCTACTTCAGGACGATTTTCTTTTTATTAAATATTTCCTATTCAACTTTTATCCCGATAACAATTACATCATCCACTTGCTCTTCTGAACCTTGCCATGCAACGAAATAATCATGCAACATTTCTTTTTGATTAGTCATAGGTAAATTTGCATTTTTCTCTAGTAATTCTACATACCTTCTTTTAAGCATTTTTTTCCCTTTTAAACCACCAAATTGGGAATAGTATCCATCTGAATTAAGGTAAATAACATCTCCAATTTTTGTTTGAAAAGTGACTTGTGTAAAAACCTGTTGTTCTGATAAATTAGAAAATCCACCAATTCCGTTGTCGTTTCCTGGAATTTCTTGCATTTTATTTCCATCGAAATAGTAGATTGGTCTTTGGGCGCCAGCAAAGGTTATTTTAAGCGTAGCCTTTTCAAATCTTATCAGTGCGATGTCCATTCCATCTTTAACTAGTTCATCTTTTTGATTCAGTGATTTTGTGATTGATTTATGTAATTTTTGCAATATATCACTTGGTTCATCATGGTGATTTTTAATGATCACCCTATTAAGTGTCTGATTCGCGATGATACTCATCAACGCCCCAGGTACTCCATGTCCAGTACAATCTACCGCCGCAACATATTTGTATTTTTCATCCTCATGCCCCCAATAAAAATCTCCTGAAACGACATCTTTTGGCATCCAAAGAATAAAACTATCAGAAAACATAGAAGGTAAATCATCTACTTTCGGAAGTACTGCTTTTTGAATTCCATTGGCGTAATTGATACTGTCAGAAATTTCTCGATTATGCGTTTTTAAAATCAGATTTATATTGTGCAGTTCTTTTGTTCGATCAAGAACTTTATCTTCAAGAATTGCCATCGTACGTTCGTAAATTTCCTGTTTTTCTTGTTCAGCAAATTTTCGTTCTGTGATGTCAGATCTAATAGAAACATATTGAGTTGGTTTTCCATTTTCATCTAAAAAGGGAACAATAGTAGTATCAACCCAATAGAAACTGCCATCTTTTCTTTTGTTTCTAATTTCATTTTTCCAGATTTTTCCAGATGAAATCGTTTTCCAAAGATTATTGAAAAAAACTTGGGAATGATATCCTGAATTAATAATCCTGTGGTTTTGACCAATTAACTCAGCGTAAGAATATTTTGAAATTTCGCAGAAATTTTTGTTTACATGGGTAATATTTCCAAACGTATCGGTAATGGCGACAATAGCTGATTCATCAATCGCATTTCGATAATCAGAAATTATTTTAAAACTTGATTTTAAATCATCTTCTGAAGAAATACGAGATGTAATATCCCTGTAATTGACAACAAATGATTGTATGTTTTTGTCACCTAAAAGATTGATAACAGTTCCTTCTACCCAAACAAGCCCATTATTTTTGTGTTTTACACGATATTGAAATGGTATTGACAGACCAGGTGAATTTTTAGCTATTTCAAATGTCTCGATACTTATTGCCAAATCTTCTTCGTAAATAAAGTTTGTGAAATTCTGATTGATTACATCTTCATGGCTATGATTCGTTATTCGACCAACTGCCGCGGTACTATAAGTGATTAAACTATCTTCACTAATTAGGATGATGGCATCACTGATGTTTTCAGTTAGTGCTTGAAGTTTATGGTAACTCTTATTTAATTCATCGTCAGTGTTTTTCTGTTCCGTAATGTCAGTTGTAAAAATCATAACGTGATTTACTTGCTCTTCACTAATCATGGCAACGAACCTTGACTTTGTCCAAAGCGTTCCGAGCAGAGATTCAACTTCTTGATCGTCTCCTGTTTCAAAGCATTTCATTAGTGCTTCTGAAACAATACTTTTGCTAACTTCTGGTAAAACTTCAATACAATCCCTTCCGATTAATTCATCAACGGGTCGACCTCCTGGAATTGTTCGATTTATGGATTCGATTTTTAAAAATTTGTTTACGATTAAGATGATATCTGGTGAATTTTCAAATTGGTATTCGTAAAGTTCTTTGGCTTTCAAGTGCTCAGTAATCACCTCAGTCAACATAATAATACCTCCAATTTTTCCTGATGATTTATGCCAAGGTCGAATTTCCCATCTCAACCATTCTTTTCGTCCGTCTTCTCGAATAAAATAATCTTCATCACATCTTTCTATTGAACCTTTCAAAGATTTTTGGTGAATTTCTTTCCATCTATCTGTAATTTCAGGAAAAATTTCATAATGTGTTTTTCCGATAATATCTTGACCATATAATCCATAATCAGTAATCCAACGACGACTACGTGCAATGTATTTCATATTTATATCAAGCATGGCAAGTGAAGCAGGACTATGTTCGATAAATATAGCCAATTGTTCTTTACTTTCTTTCAATGCATCTTGTGTCTTTTGTTCTTCACTTATATCTCTAGCCAAAGACATGATGGCATTTTTTCCATTATAATTAATTTTATGTGATGAAATCTCCATCTGCAAGACACGTCCACTTTTGGTTAAGTGTCGCCTTTTATTCTTAGATTCATACAATTCATCTTTGGATTTCATTTGTTCAGCAAAATCTTTGATTAATTCATGGTCTTCAGTAGGTCGAATATCTAGCATATTCATTTTAGACCATTCTTTTTCTGTATATCCATACTTTTGAAGAACGGCGTCATTTACCTCTAAAACCCGCAGTGATTCTATCTCCCAAATAATAATAAAAGCAGGAGCTTTACTGAAAAGATAATGGTATTTTTTTTCTGATTCTTTGATCGCTAACGCTGCCTTTTTTTGTTCTGTGATGTTTTTAATGATAGCGATAAAACCAAAATCTTCTTGGAGATAATTGCGAATTTCGACAAAAACTCGTTTGCCATTTTTTGTAACAATGTTTCGCTCTGAGATCCCAACCTTATTTTTTCTTATTTCATTTAAAAATTCTTGTTGTTGTTTTACTTCTTCTTCAGTTGCAACAAGCTTGGAAATATGCAAACCAATTAATTCCTTGTCTGAATATTCTAATAATTTATAAGCCGCAGGATTTGCGTCAATGATGATAGCATTTTGGTCTAAAATAAAAATAATGTCATCCGATTTTTCTACAAAAAGTTGTAACTTGGAGTCTTTTTCAGCAACTTCTTTTCCTCTTGAGGCAAGAGCAACCAATATATTTTTAGTACTTAAAAATACAAATATTACCAAAACTAAAATTAGAATAAATGAAATGGAAATAGATTTTGATGAAGCGCTGAATAGAGTTGAAGAAAAAGAGCAATTAATTCTCAAATGTTGGAGTAATTTTAAATCAAAACAAAGCAATCCTTTTGAAAAAAAATTAATTTTAAAGAC
>JBFYPS010000327.1:0-4878 GCA_041303135.1 Crocinitomicaceae bacterium
CCAGTAAAAAATGAAAAAAAGGCAAATACTTCAAATGCAAAACCTGCAAAGCCAAGTCAAACCGCTGGAGCAAAACCACTGAAAGTGTCGAAGCCAACACAAAGTGCTGGTCAAAGAATCAATAAATCAACTTCAACCAAATAACTATTACTATGAAATTTTATTTTAACACATTAAAATTCAGCTGTTTAATTTTAACATTTGGATTTTTAAGCTTTGGGTCAAATTTATCCGCTCAGTCTTTTACTGAAGGTTTTGAGACCACTTCTACTTTCACCGATTGGTATTATAGAAATAATAGTGATACGATTGCTTCTACTACATTGGCAGCAAATTGGTCTTTTGCGGATCCTTTGACTACTTTTTCTGCACAAGCGGGTTCAGCGAATTCATTTTTGTCTTGTAATTATGCAAGTTCAAATAACACTTTGACAGGGGCAACATTGAGTAATTGGCTTTTTACACCTGCGCGCACATTTGCCAATGGTGATGTAATCAGTTTTTATTCTCGAATTACTAGCTCACCATCAGTTTATCCTGATAGACTTGAGGTTAGACTTAGTACTGCTGGTTCAGGATTAAATGTTGGAACTTCTTCAGCGTCTGTAGGAGATTTTACTACTGTTTTATTGACAATAAATCCTACTTTAAGTACAACTGGTTATCCAGGGTCTTGGACATTGTATACTGCTACAATTTCTGGATTAAGCGCTCCTACAACTGGAAGAGTTGCTTTTAGATATTATGTTACAAATGGTGGGCCTGCAGGATTAAATTCTGATTTTATTGGGATTGATTCCTATACATACACTTCAAATGCTACAGCTCCTGCAAATGACAATTGCGCTGGTGCGATCAATTTAATTCAAGGTGCAAGTTGTACTCCTACATCTGGAACAGTTTTGGCAGCAACACAATCTCAAGCCGCATGTGGTGATGGAAATGCAAATGACGATGTTTGGTACAAATTTACTGCGACCTCAAATGGCGCAAACGTTACCGTAGATGGTTCTACAAGCTTTGATGCTGTATTTGAAGTTTTTTCGGGAACTTGCGCTGGATTAACTTCATTGGGATGTGTTGATGCAACTTTATTAGATGGTATTGAAACCACTACTTTAAATTCCTTGACGATAGGTCAAACCTATTATATTCGTGTTTTTGATTGGTATTCATCGGTTCCAGGCACTACTGATTTTAACATTTGCGTTACTCAATTTTCTCAATGTGATTTGACTCAACCAGCAGGTTCCATTTTAGAAACAGAAACCTGTGGCCAGGATTTGAATGGAGGTTGTAATATGGTTACCCCTGCTTATCAATCCTTAACTTGTGGTCAAACGGTTTTTGGAAAAGCATGGAACAATGGAACAAATAAAGATACTGATTGGTATTCATTCGTTATCAATACTCCAGGAATTGCCACTTTCAATGTTTCAGCTGAATTTCCATTTTTGATTTATTTCTTGGATATTTCAAATTGTGCTTCTCCAATGGCTTTAGCAACAGCGACATCAAATGCTTGTCAAAGTGCGACTATTTCTTACAACTTCACCGCAGCTGGAACTTATGTTGCTTTTATCGCTCCGAATGTTTTTTCGGGATATGCTTGTAATTCTTACAATGATTATATCGCAACTTTAAATTTACCAACTTCAGTTCCTGTGGTTTCTGCTATTGGAGCAACATCTTTTTGTCCTGGTGGAAGTGTTCAATTAACTGCGACTCAATCTGGAAATTTTGCTTGGTTTAATGGAACAACTAATTTAGGTAATAATACAAGCACTTTAACTGCTACAGCACCTGGAAGTTATAGTGCTCAAGTTACAAACAATAATGGTTGTTTATCAGTGTTGTCAAATGCTATTTCAGTTACTCAAACTGCTTTAGATGATGCCAGTTTCAATTACACTTCAAATACATATTGTTCAGGTGGTTCTAATGCAACGCCAACAGCAACCTTAGTTGGTACTTATAGTTCTTCTCCTGCCGGTTTGACAATCAATCCTGCCACTGGTGAAATTGATATTGCAAATAGTACATTGGGAACTTATACAATTCTCCATAATACAAATGTAGTTTGTCCGAATAGTGCCAGTCAAAACATTACATTGACTGATAATCCTGATGCCTCTTTTTCATATTCTAATGCAACTTTTTGTAGTGGAAATTCTAATCCAATTCCTTCCTTTGGAGTTGGCGCAAGTTCTGGGGTTTTCTCAGCATCACCAAGTGGACTATCTATTAATTCTTCAACAGGAGAAATCAATTTGCCTTCGAGCAATACTGGAACATATGTTGTTTCCAATTCAATTGCTGCTACTGGTTCTTGTCCTGCTGTTTCTTCAGATTATTCAGTTACAATACTTGCGCAACCAACTGCCGTTGTAAGTGGAGGTGGAACAATTTGTAATGCTCAGGGAAATACAGGTTCTGTAGATGTAACAATTACTTTTAATGGAAATCCTCCGTTTGATTTTACATATACTGATGGCGTAACTCCAATAACAGTTAACGGACACAATTCAAATACCTATACAATTAATGCGACAACTACTGGCGCTTTTTCTGTCATTTCCTTAACAGACGGAAATTGTTCCAATATAGGATCTGGTATTGCGAATGTAAATGTTTTTCAAAATCCAACAGTTACACTTTCTCAAATCTCTGGTTTGTGTGACAATCAAAATCAAGTTACCTTGAATCAAGGTTCCCCTGCGGGAGGAGTTTATTCTGGAAATGGAGTATCAAATGGAATTTTAAATCCAAGTATTGCGGGTTCTGGAGCTGTTATCTCTTATAATTATACCGATGCAAATGGTTGCTCAGGTTCTGCAAATACAACAATTACAGTAAATGCAGCTCCAATCGTTAGTTTGGCATCGCAAGCTACTGTTTGCTCATATGTTCCTGCTTTTGCCTTATCAGGTGGAAGTCCAACCGGTGGAACGTACTCAGGAAATGGTGTAACAGCGGGTAATTTTGATCCAGCTACAGCAGGAGTTGGAACTCAAAATATTTTCTATACTTTCACTTCTGCAGAAGGATGCTCTGCTACCGCAAATCAACCTTTAGTGGTAAATAATTGCGCAGGAATTGAAGAGTCTGATGCTGCGAATAATTTGATTGTTTTTCCAAATCCAGCGCATGAAAGTGTGATGATAAGTTTTGAAACAACTGAAAATTCAACAGCACAAATTGAATTACTTGCCGTGGATGGAAAATTGGTTTTTAATTCAACTTTAGCGGCAAGTACCAAATTCAATGTAGAAATTCAAACCGTTGATTTTCCTGAAGGAATTTATTTAGTAAAAATTCAAACCGGCCAAGGATTAACGACCAAAAGAATTATTGTTCAATAAAATTAATTATTGCCATTTTAGCACATTGTTAGTTTTTAATTTATTTAAAAGCGCTTTCATTTAGTTGAGGGCGCTTTTTTCTTTTAGCAAAATTTTCACTTGGTCATATTTTTCATTGAAATGCCTACCTTTGTATCATGCGTTTTGAGTTAACCAAGGATTTTTTAGAGCAATTGCGTCGCGCGATTCAAGCAGAAGACACTGTTTGGATTGACGAGCATATTCTTGGTTTGCACTTTGCTGATATTGCTGAGTTACTTGATGAGTTAACAAAGGAACAAGCTAAATTTGTTTATTTCCGTTTGGATGAAGATCTTCAAGCGGACGTTTTGATGGAATTGGAAGAAGATGTTCGAGATCGATTCATCAAAACTCTTTCCTCCAAAGAAATTGCCGAACAGCTAGAAAACTTAGATTCTGATGATGCTGCCGACATTCTTGGTGAACTTACAGATAAAGAAATTCAAGAAGTTATCTCCCACATGGAAGATGACGAAGCCGCAGAAGACATTGTCGATCTTTTGAATTATGACGAAGATACGGCTGGAGGTTTGATGCAAAAAGAATTTATTCAAGCAAATTTGAGTTGGCCAGTTGATCGCTGTATTGTTGAATTGCGGCGACAAGCTGAAGATGTTGAGCAAGTTTACACGATTTACGTAGTTGATCAACTTAACAAATTAGTTGGTTTATTGTCGCTAAAAAGATTGCTTTTTGCTAGTCCAAAAACAAAGATTAGTGATCTTTATCAAGATAAAAATATCATTTCCGTAAAAACCACTGATAGCAGCGAGGAAGTTGCCCGAGTGATGGAAAAATATGATTTAGTTTCCATTCCTGTTGTCGATTTTCAGAACAAATTGGTTGGACGAATCACCATTGATGATGTCATGGATATCATCAAAGAAGAAGCTGACAAAGACTTCCAATTGGCTTCGGGGATTTCTGAAAAAATTGAATCCAATGCAACCGTTTGGAGAATGTCTCGAGCTCGATTGCCTTGGTTGTTGATTGGAATGTTGGGTGGAACATTAGGTGCACAAGTAATTTCAACCTACGAAGGAAGCATCAGTAAAATTCCTGCATTGGCATTTTTCATTCCTCTAATTACAGCGATGGGCGGTAATGTGGGCGTTCAATCCTCTGCAATTGTTGTTCAATCTTTAGCGAGAGGAAATCAATTTGATTCTATTACTTCAAAATTAGCCAAAGAAACACTTGTGGGTTTGCTAAACGGACTCATTTGCTCCATTTGTATTTTTGGAATTGCAACCGTTTTTGAAAATCAAACACTCGGAATAACAGTTAGTATTGCACTCTTTGTCGTAATTCTATTTGCGGCCATCATGGGATCGATGATTCCTTTGATTTTGAATAGATATAAGATTGATCCAGCACTTGCAACCGGACCTTTTGTGACGACTTTGAATGATGTTTTGGGATTGTTCATCTACTTCACAGTAGGAATGATTTTATACAGACTCTAAATTTCAGTTATGAAAATCATTTTTCTGGA
>JBFYPS010000328.1:0-2654 GCA_041303135.1 Crocinitomicaceae bacterium
AAAGTGTGCATTTACATCAATGCCAAATGTATTGTAAGGTTTGAGACTAATATTTTCTGAAATCATAAAACAAAGATAGTTGGGATTTTTAGTTTGGCAAAAATGTAAAGCTGAATAAAAATAATTAAAGGATTTTTGAAGTTTCTCCAAAAGCAAAAACCCCAAGATTAACTCGGGGTTTTTTAGAAATAATGGAGATTATTAATTTAGAATAATTTCATAAGGCATTCTCATTTGAATTCCTTTCAATTGTTCTAATTTTTTCAATTGTTGGTAATAAAATTTCAAAGATTCTGGCATTTCAGCGTAAGAAGATTGAATTTTCACTTGCTCTTCTTGCGTCAATCCTTCAATTAATTCTAGAATTGGATCCTCTTTTTTCTCTGGATAATACCGAATTTTTTGTTCCTTAATACCTGCTTTTTTCGCCGCATAATTAATCGCATCTTTGATTCCTCCAAGTTGGTCAACCAAACCTATTTTCAAGGCGTCAGCTCCTGTCCAAACACGGCCTCTAGCAATGGTGTTTACAGCTTCAACTGTCATTCCACGACCTGTAGAAACGCGATTTAAGAATTGTGCATAAATTACATCTACTTCATTTTGGATGGTAGAAAATTCTTCTGGCGTTAATTTCCTATTTGTCGAAACCACTGAATGTTTGTTCGTTTGTGCTCTGTCAAATGTCAATCCTAGTTTGTTTTGCAACATATTTCCAGTAAAAGGAATTACACCAAATACGCCGATTGAACCCGTGATAGTTGTTGGTTCTGCGAAAATTCTAGCTGCTGGAGATGAAATATAATATCCTCCTGAAGCGGCAACGTCGCCCATGGAAACAATTACTTTTTTCTTTTCGTTGGCCAATTTCACTTCTCGCCAGATTTCGTCGCTCGCCAAGGCACTTCCTCCGGGACTATTCACACGCAATACGATTGTTTTAATGTCTTTATCCAATCTTGCTTCTCTTAAATATTTGCAGATTTTTTGAGAAGTTAATCCGTCTCCTTCAACAGCAACGTCTCCTTCAGCAAGAATTACAGCGATATTTGGTTTGCCGAATTTCATTCCCATTTGATCGTTGTAGAATTTCTTTTTGGCGTATTTTTCAAATTCATTCAATTCGAGTTCATCGACATTTTTGGCACCTGATTTTTTCACCAAAATCGCCAACACTTCATCGCGGTATTTGGTTGCGTCCATCATTTTGTACTTCACAGCATCAACCGCACGGTGAATTTTAAGATTTTCAGCAATATCATTCAAATCACTTGCTTTCATTTTGCGATCTTTTGCAATGTCAATTCTAATATCATTCCAAATACTTGACAAATATCTCTGAATTTGCAATCGACTTGAGTCACTCATTTCTGTTCTAAAAAATGGTTCAACTGCACTTTTGAAATCGTTGTTTTTTCCGCGAATCACTTGCATTTCAACTTCGAGCATGTCTAAAGTATTTTTGAAAAACATCAATTCTGAACCTAAACCGACAAATTCCATGGTGGAAGTTGGAAAACCGTAAACTTCATTGGCAGCACTGGAAATGTAATATTCTTTTTGAGTAATTACTTCACCTCCGTTGTAAGCAACGACAAATTTCCCTGATTTTTCAAAATCATTGATTGCATTTCTAATTTCACGTGCAGTGGCGAAACCACATTGTAAATTATCTATTTCCAAGAAAATTCCTTTGATTTTGTCATCAGTTTTGGCTTTTTCCAATCCGAAAAGTAAATCGCTCAATCCAATTTTTGTTTCAACACCCATTTCTGTAGGGCTAAAAGTTGAACTACTATTTTCTGCGATTTGTCCTTTCAAAGACATGTGCAATACCGTTTTATCCTTGATTGAATAGGTTGGCGTTTCTGTCAATCCTCCAATAACTCCACCAAGAATCAAGAAAAACAAGATCAATCCTAAGATTGAAGCAATCAACATCGCAACCAAACTCGGCCAAAAAATTCGACCAAAGGTTACTTTTTTCTCTTTTGTTTCAGACATTTTAAATTGTATTAATTCAAGTTCAAATTTAGAGGCTTCTTTCCAAAAATTTAGAATTATTTTACGAATGGCGGGTTGTTGTTATGAAGGTATTGATTGTTGGTTTTTGTGGTTAAGGGGAAGTAGGGATTAGGGCATAGGCATTAGGATTCAGGGAGTAGGCATTTGGGCAATAGGATATAGAGAGTGGGTATTAGGACATAGGATTTAGGGATTAGTGAGTTTTCGAGGATTAATGATATATTTGATAGGATAAATTTATAGGTATGAACATTCTATATGGAATCATAATTCTTTTGGTGATTTTGGTGACGGGTTATTTTGTGATTAAAAGCGTTGATTTTAGGAAGTTTTTGGCAGGCGCATTTTTTGTCAGTGGTGGAATTCAACTTTACTTGGCTTTCGCTAAAGTTTCAATTCCTGTCTTAGGCACCAACATTATGCAAAATCCAGATTTAGGTTATTTTCGAGGTACTTTGCATTTGGTTTTGTGCTTGGTTTGTTTCTATTTTGGGTTTATCCGAAAGCCAAAAAAAAATAATTGAATTTATCATAAATTTAATAAAATATGAATTTAATTTTTCTTAAAACAATTTGGACTACAGTTCTTATTTCTATAGCATATGGGATTCTACACGATATGATTACAG
>JBFYPS010000329.1:0-2504 GCA_041303135.1 Crocinitomicaceae bacterium
TTCAAAGGGACTTCAGTTAAAATGGTTGTTTGATTGCTATCTACATGATTCAAAAAATAATCGGATTGAATTCTGGAATGTCCGTATCCTAAACCAATTCCCATGCTAACAGTATTGTTTGTATTGCAAGGAATATCAAAAATCGTTTGCACATTGAATCCAATGGAAGACCAGTGATTCTTAAAAAGTGGTTTATTTTTATTGATCCAATCATTGTATAAAACATCCACAATTAATCGGTCATATTTTTTTGCATCTATCAATTTTGAAGGTCGAATTCCTCCATAAAACCACATGAAACCCGGACGAAATCGAGAAATCAAAGTGGAATCAGGTTTTTGAGCATTCGCACTGAAAGCCAAAATGAAAAGACAAACAAAAACTGAAATTTTCTTATTCATCTTTTGGTCTTTTAATTTCCCAATTCCAAGCATCTAAAATCGCATCTTCAACATCAAATTGCGCTTTCCAGCCGAAACTACTTTCAATTTTCGCAGGATTGGCAAAAATTTCCTGCACATCACCTTCGCGTCTTGGTCCAAATTCCCAATTCAATTTTTGATTCGTCGTTTTTTCAAAAACTTCGATGACTTCCAATACACTAGAACCTTTTCCTGTTCCAACATTGAAAATTTCAACTGTACCTGAATTTTGTTTACCGAGCCAATCAATCGCTTTTACATGTGCAACTGCCAAATCACTTACATGAATATAGTCACGAATACATGTTCCATCGTTAGTTGAATAATCATTTCCAAAAACGGTCAAAGATTTTCTGATTCCAACGGCAGTTTGAGTGATGAAAGGCAATAAATTATTTGGAATACCTTGAGGTAATTCACCAATCAACCCTGATTTATGTGCGCCAATTGGATTAAAATAGCGCAATAAAGTCGCGTTACAATTTGTATTTGAAAGAATCCAATCTTGAATAATTTGCTCACAAATCAATTTAGTGTTCGCATAAGGAGATTCTGGATCTAATTCTTTGATTAATTCATCGACACCGTGAACTCCTTCAGGCAAACTAGCGTTTCCATAAACAGAGCAGGAGGAGGAAAATACCAAACTGGGCGTTTTAAATTCTTCCATCATTTTCAAAATGGAAACTAAACCAGACAAGTTATTGTCATAATATTTCAAAGGATTTTTTACCGATTCACCCACTGCTTTATCAGCTGCAAAATGTATAACTCCTTGAAAATTATAATTTTGAAATACATTTCTCAAATTTTTTTCATCCTGACAAGCGGCATTGATTACCTCAATTTTTCGGCCTAAAATCGTTTGAATATTTTCGATAATAAACGATTTAGCATTTCTAAAATCATCTAAAATTACAGGCTCATATCCTGCATTTACCAATTCAACGACCGTATGCGAACCAATATATCCTGCTCCTCCAGTGACTAAAATGTATTTCGAATTTTCCATATCTGTATCAAAGGTAAATATTTGACTTAACTTTGAAACATGGAAAGCAAACCAAATTTCAATTTTTCGCAATATTCGCTGTCCAAACCGAGCAAAGGACATTGGATTCGAAACATCATGTTCTTTGCTGTGATTATTGTTTTAATCATTCTAATTTATTGGCTTTTGACCAAACAAGTAAAAAAAATTACCCCAAAAACACAACAAATTGAATTGATAGAAAATGTCAAAATTGAAATAGACACTGCCAATCGATGAACAATTATTGACCATTTTTGTTAATTCAAAAAACGATTGAAAATGCACAAATTAATTTTACTCATCTTAACTTTCGGATTCTTGTCTATGCAAACCGCTCCCAAAAAGTCAACGCTATCTGTCGAAGTCAGAGGAATTAAAAAATCTGTTGGTAAAATATTCATTGCAGTCTATCGTAAAAAAGATGATTTTCCATCAACAACAGGAAGGTTTAAATATGCTATTGTAGATGCTAAAGTTGGAAATACAGTTGGAAGTATTGAATTGCCAAACGATACTTATGCGGTGGCAGTTTTTCACGACGCAAATGACAATACAGTTTTAGATAAAAATATGTTTGGTGTTCCGACTGAAATTTATGGTTTTGGCAACAATGCCCGCGGAACTTTCAGCGCGCCTTCTTTTGAAGAAGCTTCTATTGAATTGAAGCAGGATAAGAAGATTGTTGTTTATATCAAATAATTACTTCACCAAGTCCGTAGCGATTTTTGCGGAAAGCAAGCACAAAGGAATTCCGCCTCCTGGATGGACGCTTCCACCTGCGAAGTACAATCCGTTGATTTTAGAAAAATTCGGATGTCTGAAAAAGGCAGCCATTCGGTCGTTTGAACTCGCGCCATACAATGCGCCTGCAAAACTTGAGGTGCGCTGCTCGATGCGAATTGGATCTAAATAATCTTCTGCTTCAATCAAGGATTCAATGTCAGCTTTCAATAATCGATTCAACTTTTGAATCACATTTTGTCTGATTTGATTTCTCATTTCCTCCCAATCTTGCCCCGAATTGCTCGGAACATTCACCATCACAAACC
>JBFYPS010000330.1:0-7418 GCA_041303135.1 Crocinitomicaceae bacterium
GTTTTGAATATTTGCATTTTCAATGGGAACTTTCCTGGCCTTGGCTGGCTTTTGGTAATACCTTTTCAAGATTGCCTTTTTTAGTGCAATGGTATTCTGTGACAGGGGTTTTAGGTGGTTCACTTTGGGTTTTGATGGCAAATGTTTTGGTCTTTAGAATAATCGATAAAATTTACTTCAAAAAGCAAAATTGGAAATTTCAAAAAACAGTCATAATTCAGTTAATTTGTTTGATTTTCATTCCGATTACGATTTCATTGATTCAATATGCTAGTTATGATGAACAGGGAAAAGACACTGAAATTGTTGTTACACAACCCAATATTGATCCATACAATGAAAAATTTACAGGCAGCGTAAAAGATCAACTCAATAAAATTTGTGATTTAGCCGATAGAAATACAACCAAAAAAACTGCCTTTGTTTTAGCGCCAGAAACAGCTTTACCATTCTCTTTTTATGAAGATGAGGTGGAAAGGATCATTTATTTTCCCTATTTGGTTGAACGCAAAGCCAAATGGCCGAACGCAACCTTGTTAATTGGAGCTTCTACGAGAAAATATTTTAAAAACAAAAGATCTCGCGCTTCAGTGAAAATTTTGGGTGGACCAGGTTATGAGGAATTTTACAATTCTTCGATGATGATCGACCATTTAGACCAACCTTCATTTATTCACAAATCAAAATTGGTTTTGGGAGTGGAGAAAATACCATTTTCTAATATTTTTCCATTTTTAGAGGAATTGGCAATCAACAATGGTGGAACGAGCGGAACTTTAGGGATTGAAGATGAATCACAAGTTTTTACATCTAATGGAATCACTTATGCACCAGTAGTTTGTTATGAATCCATTTATGGTGAATTTATCGCACAGCAATGTCGCAAAGGAGCGGAATTGATTTTTGTAATTACCAATGATGGTTGGTGGAAAGATACTCCTGGCTACAAACAACACATGTCGTTCGCTAGATTGCGCGCCATTGAAAATAGACGTGGCGTAGCACGTTCAGCAAATACTGGAATTTCTTGCTTTATTAACCAAAAAGGCGATGTCATCAAAGCATCATCGTGGTGGAAAGAAGACAGTTTAAAAGCAACTTTGAAACGCAATTTAAACCAAACATTCTACACACTTTATGGCGATTGGATGGGTAAATCGTTCGTAATGGTTTCGCTGATTTTATTTCTTTTTGCGATTTACAAGCGAATTTTTTCTAGAGCCAATTAATCCAAGGTGTAATTCAATTTTACTTCAGCTTTAATCTGATTTAGAAGTCCATAAATCCCGAACATGGTGCGCATCACGTAAATTGAATGTTTTGGTCCACGGGCATTGTTCATGTTTCTGATTTCTTTGTCTTTGGCAATATTTTCACCCATATTGTAAATCTGCTTGAAAAATGCATCATCACCAAAATCAAAACTTGGTTGTCTGAATGGTTTACCCAAAAGCAAAATCATTTCTTCAAAAGTAGCAATCAAAAGTTTTTGCTCCGCTTCAGTGTCTTCATCTCTCAACAAATCCAAGGTTCTATAAAGCGCAAGCAATCTTACTTTATCGTTTAATATTTCTGGATCCAACAATTGAAAATAGGAATCAAAAAAGTCTGACGGAATCTCTTTCACGCAACCAAAGTCAATCACGCAAAGATTGTTGTCTGCATCAACAATGAAATTCCCTGGATGGGGATCAGCGTGTACTTTGCGCAAAACTTTCATTTGAAACAAACAAAAATCCCACATTGCTTGACCGATTTTATTACGAATTTCTTGTGACGGATTTGTTTTCAAAAATTCTGGCAACATTTTTCCTTCAATCCAGTCCATGGTGATGATTCTTTTATTTGACCATTCTGGATAATAAGTTGGAAAACGCAAGCCTTCAAGCGGAGCACAATCATTTGCGATTTCTGTTGCTTGTCTAAGTTCTAATTCATAATCAGTTTCCTCCAAAAGTTTGGATTCCACTTCATCCATGTAAATTTTCAAATCTGCTGCCTTCATTTTCATCATTTGCGCAGCCAAAGGTTTAACCATCTTCAAATCTGAACTAATAGAATCGGCAACTCCTGGATATTGAATTTTAACAGCCAAATCTTTGCCATCTTTGGTCGCTTTGTGCACTTGTCCAATACTCGCTGCATGCACCGCATCTTTGGAAAAAGTATCAAAAAGGTCAAGTGGCTTTTGATTGAAATATTGCTGGAAAGTTTTTAAAATCAATGGATAAGAAAGTGGTGGAGCATTGTATTGTGCCAAAGAAAATTTATCCTGATATGCTTTTGGCAAGATTTGATTGTCCATGCTCATCATCTGAGCTACTTTCAATGCGCTTCCTTTCATTTCACTCAAAGAGTTGTAAATATCTGTCGCATTATCTTCATGCAAAGTATCTCTCGATAATTCAGGATGAATCGCTTTTTTTGCATAATATTTTATATAATTCCCGCCGACTTTTGCACCTGTTCCTAAGATTTTCGCTGCGCGTTTCACTTTGGAAGTAGGAATGCTATTTTGTCCCTCTCCAGCCTCACTCATGACTAAAATATTTTTGTTTTCAATGCAAATTTCCCAAAATCAAGCATGGAATCAATTGGACTTGTTCCCAACATGTCAACGCTTAAATTGACAGTTTTTTCGATCGCTGCATCTGTATTTGCAAATTCAACAGAATCGTCATTCATCCAAACTCTAAAAAGATAAGTGAAAACCAATTTAAAGCCTTTCGCAAAATGATTTCCAATGATTGGTCTGTCTTTAATTTCATCTGAAATTTTGCCATCACTCAGGATATTATCAACGCGAGTTTCCATTTCTTCCAAAAACAATTTCCAATCTTTCATCGTTTGTGGCGCTTTTTTCAAGTCATTGTACTTGAGCAGCAAATAAGATCTTTGCGTTTGAAATTGTTCAAACATAGTGAAATACAGTGCCAACAATTTTTCGCGTGCAGAAAAACTTCCATATTGAGGATCCTCGTCTAAAATTGAAAGTGTTTTCTTTAAAAGATTCAAAGGAATCAATTGTTGAACTTGTTCTAAATTTCCAAAACTTTGGTAAAATACTGTTTCTTCTATTTTGATTTTTTTGGTCAATTCAAATACTGAATGTGGCGCACGACCATTGAGCAATTCAAACTCAATGTACCCTTTGGTTATTTTTTCTTCGGTTGTCATGTTGTAATATTTACATAATGAGTTTTAAAATTACTACAGTTAATTGGATAAATATTCGAAAAAACTATATTTTTTTTCACTGTTTTGATTTTTTAAGAATTTATCAAATTGAGTAAAGATTTTTTCCCAATTTGATCTCTTTTTTGGAGTCAAATTTTCCATCTATCTACTTGTTAAACAATCGGTTTTTTTATTTGTTTGAAAAATATCAATGAATATATTAAAGTTTGGTTAACATTCGTTGTTTTTGAAAGCAACCTTTCTGCTAAAAATGTATCTTTGTAGTAATACTTTATTTCTAGAATTTTCGTTAATATACCTATGCGTTATCTCTTTATATTTTTTTTAGTTCTGATTTCTAATGTTTCTCGCGCTACTCATGTGATGGGCGGAGAAATTACTTGGACTTGTCAGGGCGGAAATTACGTTTTTGAATTGGTGTTTTACCGTGATTGCAATGGCGCTGAAGTAAATACTGTGAATGAGACAATTCAAGTTTGGAATCATCCTTCAATTACTTCCATCGATGTGGCATTTATCTCTAGAGTTGATATTTCGCCAATTTGCAGTCAAGTAGCTGGTTCTCCACCTCAATTAGCTTGTGGAACCGGAACGGGAGGAGGAAATGGTATTGGCGCAATTGAAAAAGTAACTTACAGAAGTTTACCAATTACCTTGACAGGTATTCCACCAGTTGGAGGTTGGATTTTTACAGCTCAAAATTTTTCAAGAAGTAATGCAATCACCAATTTAGTCAATCCTTCGAACTATGGAATAACGATTTCTGCCTATATGTTTGCGGTTCCAAATGCTGCAACTGGTTGTGTCGATTCTTCTCCAAAATTTTTGCAAGAACCGTATTTGGTAACTTGCGCAGGATCGCCTTATGTTTACAACATGAATGCAGTTGATGCTGATTTGGATTCTATTGCAATCAGTTTCGGCGCACCTTTGAATAATTTTAATTCCGGCGTTTTTAATCCTCCGGCAAATCCAATTGAGGTTCCCTTTGAAGTTGGATTTAATGCCAATTCACCAACTCCAGATAATTCATTTAACGGTACAAATGTGCCTGCGTCAGTCAATAATAGCACGGGTGAATTGACATTTTTAAGCAATACTATTGGAAACTTTGTTGTCAAAGTGATTGTAAAATCATACAGAAATGGCGTGTTGATTGCCCAAGTTGAACGTGAAATTCAATTGGCTGTAATCAATTGCCTTCCGACTAACAATGCGCCAGTAATCGCTGGACCGTTTGGAGGATTGTTTGAAACAACGATTACTGCGGGTGATTTAGTTAATTTCAATTTGGCTTCAACAGATGTTGAGTTGTTGCAAGATGGTTCGCCTCAAAATAATTTATTGACTGCTTCAGGTCTGATGTTTGGAACAAATTATACAAACAATACAGGTTGTGGGATTTTTCCTTGTGCAACCTTGAATTCAACACCAACAATAACTGGTGTACAAGGGGTTTCAACGAATTTTAATTGGCAAACAAGTTGTGACCATTTGGTCAATCAATATGGAATTGTTGCTGAAGAAGTTCCTTATAATTTTGTGTTTAAAGTACAAGATAATTATTGTCAAGTACCAAAAGTGACTTATGCAACGGTTACAATTCACGTTAAAAATCCAGGAATTGTTCAACCACCAAAAATTAATTGCATTCAAACGGCAGCAAACGGAAATATTTCGATTAATTGGACACCTTCGACTGATGTAAATGGTACGTTTGTTTCTTATGTAATTAGAAAGCTTTCTTCACCAAATCCCATTGCAAGTGTCAATAATATCAATTTGAATTCATACAATATCGCGGGAATTACTACAGCTGAATCCTTTTACATTCAAGTCATTTCTGGTTGCAATGGCAATACAGTACTATCAAGCGATACAGTTTCAAACATTTTTCTTTCATTAACAAATCCTTCCAACGGAACGGCTGTTTTGAATTGGAATGAACCGGTTTCACCGTATAATTCTGAGCTAAATCCATATTATCACATCATGCGAGAATATCCAACTGGCAATTGGACTTTAATTGATAGTGTTGCTTATGGAACACAAACATTCAAAGATACAATCGATATTTGCGATGCATTTTTGAATTATCAAATTGTTTTGCCAACCACAAGTTGTGATTTTACATCCAATATTGTAGGCGACAATTTTGAAGATATGATTACGCCGGATATTCCAATTATTACTTCTGTTACGATTGATACCTTGACAGGAGATGTGACAATTACTTGGAACACAAACGGACAAGAAGATACTTATGGTTATGTGATTTACATGGCTGATCCTGATGGAGTTTTGTTTGAATTAGACACAACTTGGGGAATCAATAGTACAAGCTATACTTTCAGTCCTAATACTTCGACTTCTGCTTTGACATTTTCAGTTGCTGCTTTCGATTCTTGTTTGACGGTTTCTACTCCTTCCACTTATCAAACTTCCGCAAAGAGTGATTTGAATACCACAGTTTTTGTCCAATATTCGTATAATGTATGCGGTCAATTAGCTACGTTGACTTGGACACCTTATATCGGTTGGCCAGATTTTTTGGAATATGAAATTTATGGCAGGATGAATGGCGGACCTTGGACATTATTTGGAACAACAACAACGCCTAATTTTTCAATTCCAGTTTTAGGATTACAACTCTATGATTTTGTAATTCGTTCAAAAAGTGTTTCCGGGAATCAATCGTTTTCAAACAAAATCAATGTTTCAGCAGTTGCGCCAAGTGCACCTTCATTTAATTACATACGAGTGGCGACAGTTTTAGATGAGAAAATCACACTTCGTCATGATATTGAATTAGTTGGCGGAATCAAGGAATTGTCTTTGGAAAGAAAAAATGAAGTAGGGATTTTTGAATCAATTGAAAAAATACCAGCAACAAATAGTTTCAATACCTTCACAGATGAAGATGTAAAAACGGATCGCTATAGTTATACTTACCGAGTAAGAATTATTGATAGTTGTGGAAATGAAGCTGGAGTTTCAAATGAAGTTACCACAATTCTTTTGCGCGTGCAAGCGGACGAAATCAACATGAAGAATTACGTCAGTTGGTCTCCATACATTGGCTACAATGGAAGCATAATTCGCTACAATTTATATCGAGGATTTGACGGTGTTTTTGATTGGTCTCCATTGGCTGTTTTGTCAATAAATCAATTGAATTTTCAAGATGATTTGATAAACTACTTTGAATTAAGTGGTAAAATTTGCTACTATGTTGAAGCAGTGGAATCGATGAATATTTATTCCTTTTCAGAAATTAGTCGATCGAATGAAACTTGCTCAATTTATGAACCGCTGATTTACATTCCTAATGCTTTTACACCAGGTGGAATTAATCCAATATTCAAACCAGTTGTGTCGTTGGTAAATCCATTGGCATATAATCTTTCAATATTGAGTCGTTGGGGAGATGTAATTTTTGAAACCAATGACATGAATGAAGGTTGGGATGGAATAATTACGCTTTCAGATCAAAAAGCAGAAACTGGCTTGTACATGTATGTTTTGAGAATCAAAAATGGTGATGGAGAAGAAATTACCAAACGAGGACATGTTTCATTATTGAGATAATTTATGCGTTCTTTCAGAAAAATCAATGCGCAATCGGATGAAAACACTGGATTTGGAACCAATGCAAGTCGTTATGGTGGTAGATTTGTGAATAAAGATGGCACTGCAAATGTCGAAAAACGTGGTCTCAATTTTTTTAAAAGAATAAGCTGGTATCACACGCTGATTGATATGCCACTTTATAAATTTTTGAGCATTTTATTTCTTTTTTACATTCTTTTAAACTTCATTTTTGCTGCTATTTATTATCTAATCGGTGTACAATATTTAGAAGGAATCGACACAAGTTTATCTGAAATCGACAAATTTGGAAAGGCATTCTTTTTTAGTGCACAAACTTTTACGACCGTTGGCTATGGACATATAAGTCCAAATGGATTTTTAGCAAGCACGATTTCGTCAGCAGAAGCATTAATCGGATTATTGAGTTTCGCCATTGCAACAGGTTTGTTTTTTGGAAGATTTAGTAAACCAACGGCTTACATTCAATTTTCAAAAAATGCTGTAATCGCTCCTTACAAAGACAAAACTGCTTTGATGTTGCGCATGGTTCCCTATAAAAATACCAATTTCACTGATGCCGAAGCCAAAATCACTTTGGGAATCGAAATGGAAGAAAATGGGATTTTGGT
>JBFYPS010000331.1:0-3304 GCA_041303135.1 Crocinitomicaceae bacterium
GTGCAATTTAACTCCAGCGCTTTATTTTCCAAGAAATCAGACATCAACTTCCCTACTCCTTTCGAACGATAAGCCGGATCAACAACTACATTGTCTAATTCGATGTATTTTCCACACCACAATTTCGTTCCAAACCAAAAACCACTGATGGCAACACATTTTTCCCCATCAAATACCGCCACTTGACCGTAATTTGCATTGAGCATATCGGTCAACATTTCTGCATATCTATCAAATGTCAATTCAGGATACAAAAACTGAAGTACATTCAATTGTTGCAACATTTCTTCCTTCGTTTTTAATTCTTTGACTTTGAATGACATTTTTTTGGTTTAAAATTTAGGTGTAAAAATAGCGAAAAATCAAATTAACCGATTTAAAAAGTCTATCTTTGCACTAGTTCTTTGGGGTCGTATTGGATTTGACAGCAGATGCGATTGTCAAGTGTCAGCATGTAGAGCGTTGAGGTGGAGCTCTTTAATATCCTGTCTCAAACTATAATTGACAACACGTCATACGCACTTGCTGCTTAATTAACTGAATGTTAATTGGCTTAATCTCGGTGAAGTTTAGTAGCCCTGACAAGTACTCTCTTCAGAACTCTGCCCATTAGTTCTGATTTACGAGAGTTCATCCTTTTGGGCTAGTTGGAGTGACGGTTCTAAGCTCCTGCGAAATCTCAGAGCATAAGTTGTGGATTTGGGTGTTCCTGTCCGTCCCACAATCGAAAAATAACCAGGAAATAAACATGTAGAAAGCTTGCTGATTCTTTGTTTGGACGAGGGTTCGATCCCCTCCGACTCCACTTTTAAAGTGGTCATTACGATGATAAAACCAAAAAGACATTGAAACTCCTCAATTTTCCAGATTATTTGTTTGGTGGTTGGGGAGTTTTTTTTTCGAACTATTTTGTAAAGTGTTTTTAAACTGAGCGTTAATGATAAAAACACACCGCCAAATCCTTTAAAATTTGAATGAACAACTTGGCATTTTTTCTAGTTTTTTAAATTGTTAAAATTTAAAACAAGTGAAAATTTGAACAAAAGCCTTTTCAAGCTTGAAATCAAGGTAGTAAGTTCATATTAAATGATATATTTGTGTTTAGTAAAAAATGAAAGCTAAAATTCATGAAATTTAACGAAGATACTCGTGTAAAAATCCCTACAATTATTCATTTGAATAGATTGGGCTACAAGTATTTATCATTAAAGAATTTGAATTGGGACCTTTCAACAAATATTGTCACTGAGATTTTTATAGAAAATATCCTAAAACTTAATCCAGACTTATCTGAGAGTGATGCAAAAAGATATTTTGATGAAATTTCATTAACACTTGAGAATGAAGATTTAGGTAAAGCTTTTTATGAAAAATTGACCAATACTTCAGGAATACGATTGATCGATTTTGATAACTTTGAAAATAATCAATTCAATGCTGTAACCGAATTCACTTGCAAAAAAGATGACGATGAATTTAGACCTGACATTACACTGCTAATCAATGGAATGCCGCTCGTTTTTATTGAAGTCAAAAAACCAAATAACTTAGATGGAGTTCAAGCAGAACAAAAACGAATAAATAGTAGATTCCAAAATAAAAAATTTAGAAAGTTTGTAAACATCACTCAATTGATGGTGTTCTCAAACAATATGGAATATGATGATTATTCTCATACTCCGCTAGCTGGTGCCTTCTATGCAACCTCTTCCTACAAAAAACCAATTTTCAATTATTTTAGAGAAGAAAAGGAAGAACTTTTTTCATCGATTTTGTCGAAAGACATAGATGAAAATGAAGAACTCTTGGTTTTAAGAGACACAAATTGCCTTAGTATTAAGAATTCACCAGAATATATAACCAACAAAAATCCAAATACGCCAACAAATAGAATTTGTACTTCACTTTTTGATTTAAATCGTTTGGCGTTTGTTCTTCGTTACGGAATTGCATATGTTAAAGAAAAAAATGGAATTCAAAAACACATTATGCGCTATCCTCAATTGTTTGCAACAAAAGCAATTGAAGCAAAATTAAATGAAGGAATAAAAAAGGGAATCATTTGGCACACCCAGGGAAGTGGAAAAACTGCACTAACCTACTATAATGTAAAGTTCTTAACTGATTATTTCCAAAAGAAAGGTGTTGTTCCGAAATTCTATTTTATAGTTGATAGACTTGATTTACTAATTCAATCCGCCCGAGAATTTAAAAGTCGCGGTTTGGTTGTCCATGAAGTAAATTCAAGAGAAGAATTTTCGAAGGATATCAAATCAACTAATGTAATACACAATAATTCAGGTAATACAGAAATTACAGTTGTAAATATTCAAAAATTTGAAAATGACCCAAATGTAGCCCGAAATACCGACTACAATGTGAATATTCAACGTGTATATTTCTTGGACGAAGTTCATCGCAGCTACAATCCCAAGGGAAGTTTTTTAGCTAATTTGCATGAATCAGATCAAAATGCAATCAAAATTGGTTTGACTGGTACACCTTTGATTGGCGCAGATTATTCTTCCAAAGCAATATTTGGAGATTATATTCATAAATATTATTACAATTCTTCAATCGCCGACGGTTACACTTTGAGATTGATTCGGGAAGAAATAGAGACAGAGTATAAACTTTATATGAAAGCGACTCTAGATGAGATAAAAATTATCAAAGGAGACGGAAATAAGAAATATGTTTATGCTCATCCGAAATTTGTTGATCCTCTATTAACATACATCATTCAAGATTTTGAAAAAACTCGAATTGCCATGAATGAAAATTCTATTGGTGGAATGGTTGTTTGCGATTCATCGGAGCAAGCAAAACAAATGTTTGAAATTTTTCAAGAAAGGTATAATCCGCAAGAAGAAAGTAGTGAATTTATGATGGCGGCGGCATCTCCATTGCCATTTGACAATCCAGTTCTTTCTGAAAGTAAAGTGAAAACTGCCGCCTTAATTTTACATGACGTGGGTTCAAAACAAGATAGAAAAGAACAAGTTGAAGCATTTAAAGAAGGAAAGATAGACTTTTTGTTCGTTTACAACATGTTACTAACTGGTTTTGACGCGCCAAGATTGAAGAAATTATACATTGGCAGGGTCATAAAAGCACACAATTTGTTGCAGACATTAACTCGAGTAAATAGAACCTATCAAGATTTTCGTTATGGATATGTAGTCGATTTTGCTGATATTCAGAAAGAATTCGATAAAACCAATCGAGATTATTTCAATTAATTACAGTCTTAATTAGGAGACGAAATGGAACACTAATCAAATCTATTCAAAACAAAAGAAGA
>JBFYPS010000332.1:0-17259 GCA_041303135.1 Crocinitomicaceae bacterium
CCCGTCACCAGAAATCTTCATAGATTTCACAGCGTCTTCAATATACTTTGTCTCATTACCTGTCAAAAATGGCTTATTAAATGGAATCTTCATTTTTGTATTTTTTTAGCTGGAATTCCTACATAAACCCCAGAATTTAATATGCTTTTAGTAACTACTGCACCCGCACCAGTCCTTGTCTTACTTGCGATTCGAATATTATCTGAAAGAACTGTCCCAATACCTAGATTTACAGATTCTCCAATTTCACAAAATCCTGCAATTTGAACTCCTGGTGAAATAATTGAATGATTTTTTACAGTAACATCATGTGAAAAATTACAACCATTGTAAATCAGAACATTCTCACCAATTGAAACATTCATATCAAAAATTCCGCCCGCATAAACAACAGATCCTTGACCAATATGAACTGAGCTATCTATAATATTTGAGGAATGAATAATTTTCCCAAATGGAATTTCACTTTTTAATCTTTCAAAAAGCCCTTTTCGTTCGTCAAAATGATTGTAACCAATGGCGATAAGCAACACATCAAAATTCTTGCTCTTAAATTCTGATGAAATGTCTGAAATCTTCCCTAGTATGGGTAAATTATGCTTCATTTGACCTTTTGTCTCAAAATCGTCAAAAAATCCTACGGGCAAATAGTGCTTGCCATTCAATGCAAGATGAGCTATTTGGTGACCTAAATCTCCCGAACCTATGATAGCAAGTCTTTCCATCACTTGATTAAAAAGTTTTTACTGTTTGCTCCTTCACTAAAAATCAAGTCAAGCACCGAAACTCCATGAGAAAAAGGTGGATGTTGCTGGTGATATTCAGGATAATTTTGATAATCCATCCATTCAACTGTGATATTCTTAGCGGCAAAAGCATCCATATCCATGTAACTTTGAGCTGCGGGACCGGAGATGTAATGCGTACCATTTAATTTCTCAATTGCTTCAATTAAACGCTCGTTTTTGTCTCCTTTTAACTCAAGGCTAGTAGAATCAATAATCTCAGTTTTAATTTCTAATATTTCATTGATCAACTTGATAAACTTGAGATTAATTTCAGATAAGAATGTCGTGTCCATTTCCAAATACAAAGCCTTAAATATAGACCCAAATTCTTTAAAAAAAGGAGCTTTACCATAATTGGCAACTAAAGTATTCCAATGTTTAACATTCCAATTTTTTAGTGAAACTTCCGTTTCGTTAATTTTCTGACTCAAATTTTTCTGACTTACAGGAATAGTAATCCATTGATTTCCTGTTGGTGTTTTGATTAAATTTCTGTTTCTCCAATCGTTTTTTGTATACTGCACTTCATCATAAATTACAAATACATCCGCCTGACGTATAATGTCAAAATATCCCTTCCATGGAATATAATTAGATTGAAGTATGGCCACCTTTTTCATCAGACTGTCCAATTTAATTTAGGTCTAACTGCGCCATTTATTTTTCCAAAATAGGCACTATTTCGTTCCTTATCTTCTACCTCAAAATTTATAATGTTTGCAACGTTCCAAAGTGGTCTAAGTTCTGGTGAATTGAAATAAATATTTAATGAATATACTCCGTCGTTAAGCAGATCTTTCGGTATGATACATGTTCCAGAACAAACTCCATTTTCATCCGTATGAAAATCGAACCCAGAACCAAAAACAACATCTTCATTCAAATCGATAAAATCGATTGCAACTTTAACGACCTTGGATTCTGAAGCATTCCAAAAGGAAATCTTAATTGAAATTTCTTCCGTAATAAACGGACTTTCAGGAACAACAGCAACGGATTTCAATTTAATATTTTCATTTCCTACTGCCACTTCTTTGGTTTCAAAAGTTACTTTCTGCTTTAAATTTTGAGCATTAATTCTCATATAATGTTCAACAGTTTCATCTGCACTTCCTGCAAAAACAACTTTTCCACGTTCCATCAAAATCCCTCTGTTACAAAGAGATTTTACAGCCGCCATATTGTGGCTAACAAAAAGAACAGTCCTGCCTTGACTGCTGACATCTTTCATTTTGCCTAAACATTTCTTTTGAAATTCAGCATCACCAACGGCAAGTACCTCATCCACAATCAAAATCTCTGGCTCCAAATGGGCTGCAACGGCGAAAGCCAAGCGCACATACATTCCAGAAGAATATCTTTTAACTGGAGTATCAATGTATTTTTCAACACCTGAAAAGGCAACAATTTCGTCGAATTTTGAACGGATTTCGGCCTTGGTCATTCCTAAAATTGCCCCATTCAAAAAAATATTTTCTCTTCCAGTTAATTCAGGATGAAAACCAGTACCTACTTCCAATAAGGATGCAATTCTCCCTTTGATTTTAATTTCTCCCTTTGTAGGCGCAGTAACTTTAGATAAAATCTTTAACAATGTACTTTTTCCAGCACCGTTTCTGCCGATGATTCCTAAAACTTCTCCTTGTCTTGCTTCAAAATTGATGTCTTCAATTGCCCAAACATATTTCGAATTCCCTTTTTCCTCGCGAGAATTTTCGCCTGTAATTTTCTCATAAGGGTCTTCCTTGCCTCTAATCTTATGCAACCAACGATTAAAGTCATGAGCAACAGTGCCGGTACTCACTTGCCCTAATTGATATTGCTTGTATAAATTTTCTACTATGATGGCTGGCATCTTCTAAATGTTTTATGTTTTGGAAGTCTGAAAATCAGACAGTATCCATGAAGTTTTTTTCTACGCGATTAAAAATAATGACTCCTAAAATCAAAACTACCAATGAAAAAACGGTCGTATAAATTAATCCAGGAATATCTAAATAACCAATTCCAAAAAAAGCATACCTGAAATTTTCAATGATTGGCGTTATAGGATTATAAGATAGAATTTGATGCAATTTTCCTGAAGTAAAACTCAAAGGGTAAATTATAGGAGTTGCATACATCAACAATTGAATCCCAAAAGTTAATAAAAAACTTAAATCTCTGTATTTGGTTGTCAAGGCAGAAAAAATAATTCCCAATCCAAGCCCCATTATTGCCATCAATAAAATTAAAACAGGCAATAATAAAATGGTTTCGTTGATATTAATTTGAGCACCATGAAAATATACACGGTAAAGTGCAATAGCAATAAAGAGTAAAATTTGAATTCCAAGCTTAATTAAATTGGAAATTACAATCGAAATTGGAGTCGCTAATCTTGGAAAATAAACCTTTCCAAAAATTCCAGCATTTGCGACAAAAGTATTGGATGTTTTACTAAAACAGTCTGAAAAATAATTCCAAAGTGTTATTCCTGAAAGATAAAATAAAATAGGGTCAACATTGTCTGTCGGGATTTTAGCAATCCTACTGAAAACAAAATAGAATGTAATCGTGGTAAAAAGTGGCTGAATAAATAACCACAAAGGACCCAATACTGTTTGTTTATAGACGGAAACAAAATCTCTTCTTACAAAAAGCATGATTAAATCTCTGTATCTCCAAAGTTCTTTTAAATTTAAATCTAACCAATGTCGCTTAGGTCTAATAATTTCCGACCAATTTTCATCCTTACTCATACTTTTTCAATACCGTCTTTGTCAAACAAATTTACTTATTATTCACTTAAATCAACTTAAGCAAGGTTGTATAGGAAACTATTTTGTTGAATTATGAACAAAAATAGATTTTTTTTTCATTATATTCATGAAAACAAAGTTAACTATGCAAACAAATTCTAAATTATAAATTGTTGGTTAGTAAGTTTATCTTTGTTAGTCTTTTTGATTCAACTTCTTCCGCTTCCAAATCATTATCTATTTCCTTCTTTTCATCTTTGGGATCAATTACAAGTAGTAATGCGAAAAATGGCAACAAAGGAGCTCGTAATCTAACCAATACACCAAAAATAATAGAAGAAAAGCCAGTAATAAACCCAAAAATTAAGATGAAAAAGAAACTAAAAAGTAAAAATTCATTCTCTCGAATCATTTTTATTCTCTGCCGCCTATTTTTTGTAAAAAATTTAATCACAAAATAAATCAGAATCGTACTTTCTATTCCATTTAAAAATAATGATACTGACAATGCCTCCCAAATATAAGGTCTAAACAATCCCGCCATGATTGCTTGAGGAAAAACTTTTATCAAACCAACTGGCGAATAATCAGTTATCTCAATGGTGTATTTCTTCCCTGTGTATAATTTATTTTCGTTAAAATCCTTGGTTTGAACCTCAGCTTCCTTGATGTATTTCTCAACAGAAACCTCGTCTCCATACGCTTGGATCCCTATAAAAAAACCACCAATACTTATCAAGCCAATCAATAATTGAACAAATCTTCTGAAAAAAGCGAACTCCCTGAATCGATTGGAAATCCTTGAACTTAATGCAATAAAAATGGGAAGCATTAAGGAAATCAAAACCACAGAACGAAGATGATACATAATCCAAATATGAAAAATAATCACAGACCAACTTATGATTTTAGATTTTTGATGGCCCAATAAAAGGCTAAATACATGTGTAACAATTGAAAAAATAGAAATAACAACTAATGTATCCTTTGAAATCCCAGAACACCAAAAACTCAAGGATGGAATAAATAAAATTGCGTAAGTAATCCATCTATTTGGTGTTGGAAAAATTTTGAGCACTAACTCATAAAATCGCCAAGTTACATTGGCTATGATCGTAGCGAAAATTACAGAAATGGTCAGATAACTATTTGCAGTTATAAAGGTGAAAAAAGAAACGATTTTCGCGACAAAAAATGATTCCTTTTCAGAAATAATCCATCCAGGTGGAGTTCCGGTCGTAAAATCATATGCAAACCTAAAATCAACTGATTTTAGGTCGTAGTACAAGTTATTAAAATACAAATCAGGTGATTTTGCAAACAATTTATTCATACAGCCTGCCATGTCCCAAAACGCAATAGAATCACCACCTTTCACATAGAAGATATAATACAATGAAAACACAATTGCAAAACCTATCTTAAAAAGTAAATGCTTGAAATAATCTTTATAATATAATTTATCGCTGTTCTTAGAAACCTTGTATAAACCAAATCCTAATATTAAGATCAACCAAATAAGCAAAACAGCAATGTCAATAATTGTAAAAAACGTCAACCGCTTGGCTGTGTCATTAAATACAAAAAATGAAAAGGATATTTTATCCATGTTGCTTTAATTTGTCAATTTTCAAAGTTAGTAAAACTTATGATTTTTAATTTCTTTTCAATTTTGCGATTAAAAGAATCTACATGAAAAAATCGCAGTGTCATCAACCAAATTTCTTGCGGCGCGCCATTCGTCAAGCTTGGAAAAAATCAAATTATTCATGTCTTCCATTTTCAGCGGGTAATAACTGTGCACCAACTTGATCAATCTTTCCAATTCAAAGAATTCATTTTTTTCGTTTTCCAATTCAATTATTCCATCCGTGTACATCACCAAAGTTGTATTTGGTCCCAATTCCAAACTTCCCTGATTGATAAATGGCAAGTCTTCTAACATTCCCAAACCGATAGAACCTTGATCTAACATTTGTACTTTCTTGCCATTCGTAATAAACGGATGATTGTGACCCGCATTGATATAGTGCAATTTGCGCGTCGTTGCATTGTAATGTGCCACAAAAAACGTGATGAACTTTTCACCTTTAGCACTTCTTATAACCTTTTTATTCAACTCTTCCACCAAAAAATCAAGTTCAAATCGCTGATAACTGAATAAAGTTCGAATTGTTGCCTGAAAATTCGCCATCAACATTGCCGCACTGATTCCTTTTCCTGAAACGTCAGCAATGCAAATAATATATTCATCTTCACCCAAAGGAATAAAATCATAATAGTCTCCCCCAACTTCATGTCGTGGCGTATATTTCGCTGAAATGTCCATTTTGCGATTGGAAGGCAAATCAGAAGGAAACAACAATTTCTGCATCTCAGAAGCTACTTCCAACTCCTTTTTGATGCGTTCTTGAATGATTCCCAATTTGGTCATTCGCTTATTTTCAACGGCAACCACAATGATATTCGCCAAGGTTTGAATAAACGTCATATTGGTCAAGGTTTCAGTCAACCTTAACTTTTCGTGCTCCAAACCAGCAACCAGCAAATAAGCCAAGGGTTCATTTTTATGAAAAACCGGAACCACCACATCAAATTCATCAATAATTTTGGATGGAGAAGATTCAATCACCGTAATTTCTTTGAAACGAGACAAATCTTCTTTTACATTGATGTCTTTCACTTTGCCTTTAAATCCAACTTTCAACAAACTCAGCCATTCATCTTGTTTGTGGAACAACACAAATTTGTCAAATCCCAATTGTTCCTTGAGAATAAAACCTAAAATTCTAGTCAATTGATCGACCGGTTGATTCGTATTTATGGCATTCGTTATCTCCAACAAGGAGTTTAATTTAAACTCTTGCAGCGAAATTTGATGCTCTAAATGTTGAATCAGTTTTTCTTGCATTTTTTATTTCTTAGCCAATTGACGAATTGCCGCCATCTCCTTAAATTTTTCTCTCACTTCGCCCGCAGGACTTCCAAAATAAGTTAATCCCGGTTTTAAATCTTTCGAAATTCCAGATTGAGCTAGAACAACAGAACCTTCGCCCAAGACAACATCACTAGCGACGCCTACTTGACCCCACAAAATCACATTGTCTTCCATAGTCACGCAGCCTGCAACACCAGTATGTCCAGCCATCAAACAGTTTTTACCAACGATTGTATCATGTCCGATGTGCACTTGATTGTCGATTTTTGTGCCAGCGCCAATTCTCGTTGTAGAGGAAACGCCTGCGTCAATGGAACACAAGGCGCCAATTTCCACATCTCGTTCAATCCAAACATTTCCGCAAGAATGCATTCTTTCTCTGCCTTCTGGTTTCTGCTTGTAGTAAAATGCATAATGTCCCAAAACTGAATTAGGACCGATAATCGCATTTTCTTCAATTACGGTATCATCTCCGATATAACAGCCAGGATGAATTGTCACATGAGCACCAATTCTCACCCGATGACCAATAAAAACATTGGGATAAATCAATGCCGAATCGTTAATTTCACAATCTTCACCAATCATTGCTGATTGTGGCTTGAAAGGAGAAAAATATTTGGTCAAGCGATTGTAATCATCAAATGGATGCTTTGAAATCAGCAAAGATTTTCCTTCTGGACATTCCACTTCTTGGTCAATCAAAATGATTGTTGCTGCACTTTTAAGTGCTTTTTGGTAATACTTGGGATGATCTACAAAAACCAAATCACCATTTTCGACCCTGTGAATCTCATTAATTCCAGTAACCAATTGATTGCCATCGCCAATAAATGAAACGTCGATCAATTTTGCTATTTCTGCAACTGTATGTGGTTGTTTTAATTTCATTCCAAACAATTCTAATTGTATAAAATTACTTCCAATTAGCGCTCCTTTTTGCTGTAATTTGTTATTTTATCATTGTCGAGTTGTTAATTACAAACTTTCGAAATTCTTTTTGAACGAATCTTAATCATAGCTGTATTCGACTTCAACAAAAAATCAATTCAAATGAAAAACTTTCTTTTAATCACATTCATCGCATTGAATCTTTCCATTTTCGGACAAACGAAAATAATTGCACTTAAAAGCCACAGTGGCGATTCGGAATCAATTAATTTTGAGTCTGATGGAAATTTCGGGATTGCTCCCACGAGACTTGACTCTGTGGTGAAAATTGGTCCAAATTGCATCGTCGAAATCGATAATTATGGCGGTAGAGATACCGTTTACGAACATCCTGCATTTTTGAATCCAAACATCAAATTAGAGGAACTAAAAAAACAATATCCAAGAATCAAATTTGTTGGATTTGAAGATGATTGGAAAGAATCAAACGGACTAAAAACCAAACCACGCAAAGGAAGCCTATATTTGTTTGGAATTCTTATGGTTGGGATTTTGATTTCACAGTGGAGAAAAAAACCAATTTTTAAAAATTAATTTCAATTTAAAACAATCAATATGAAATATTTACTAATAGGGATTTTATCGACTTTGATTTTTAATAAGGGCATTGCTCAAACCAAAATCATTGCATTTAAAAGTCATTCAGGAAACCCCGCAAATTTTGATGCAAACTTGGAAAATGACAATTTCGGTGATTTCCCTGAGATGCATATGATCAAAATTTTTGATACAGTGAAAGTGATATCTGACAGTCAATATGTAGAAGTTTGGCACATGGAAAATTACCGCGTTTTGCAAGACACTTTGAAGAAAAATTACTATTATCGCGACACAAATTTTATCTCACCAAATTATAGAGTTGATACAAAAATCATCAAAGAAAACTACCCTTCAACGACGATTTTCAAGCACTATGAACCTCAAAAGAAAATCAAAAACAAAAATAAAACAAAGACCAATAATTTATGGTTACTTATTTTGATTTTGGGTGGAAGTTTAACACCTTTTGTTCTTCAATTTTTCAAAAGACCTGAAACTGAAAAATAATTGAAATGATTCAAAAAATGGCAAATCGAAGTTTGTTGGTATTTGTGGTATTGTTCGCAATCACATTGCCTTTTCCTTTGCATTTTTTTCCTTCTTTTGGATTTTTAGTCAGTGACTTTTTTCAATCAATCAATGAATTTACTGCAACTCATATTTTTGGAATAAACGTTAAATTCATCTCCAACATTGAATCAGATTCTCTTGGACTTTATATTCATTGTTTTCATTTATTGCTGATTTCTTTGTTATTGGGTTTCACATGGTCAAAATGGTTTTTGCGATTTTCTGAGAATCAAATTTTATATTTCAGTCAGGTAGCCGCAAGCTATATTTTAGCGTTTTTCTTATTCAAATACGGCGTTGACAAAATATTCAAGGTTCAATTCTACTTTCCTGAGCCAAATACACTTTTCACGCCGTTGGGATATTTGTCGAAAGATATTTTGTTTTGGTCAACTGTTGGTTCTTCCTACAGCTATTCTTTGATTTCAGGTGTTTTAGAAATCATTCCAGCGATTTTGTTGCTCAACAGAAAAACAAGATTATTGGGCGCATTTATCGCCTTTGGAGTAATGCTGCATGTGTTGATTATCAATTTCAGTTTTGATATTTCAGTCAAGATATTGAGTTCTTACCTTTTAATTCTTTGTTTGATTCTGATTCTGCCATACTTCAATGGTCTTTATTCTATTTTCTTCAACCAAAAAGAACGATTCACGCGACCGGAATTTGAAAACATCAATCTAATCAAAAATCGATTTCAAAAATTATTCAAAGCAATATTGATCGCGGCAATGCTTTTTGAATCCTTATACTTTTTTGCAGAAAACAATATTTACAATGACGATTTAACGCCTAGACCAAAATTTCACGGCGCTTATCAAGTAAAATCAAACTTTGGATTGACCTCTATCGCTTACAAAACAGATTCAAAATATTTCGGAAAAATCGATTCTATTAAAAGAATTTTCATTCATCGCAGGGGTTATTTAATCTTGCAATTTCAGGATGAACATTTCAAGGATTTTCCGATAGCTTTCAATGAAACCAAGAATTCTTGGATGGTGAACACAAAAAACAGTCAAGTGGAAGTGCATATTCACGCAGAAAATCACAATTATTTTTTCACTTGGGAAGAAATTCAATTGGTAAATAATCAACCGATGAAATTCTATTTCAAACTGGAAACCACCAAAGTTGATTTGAAAAAACTGCCACTTTCAAAACCTCTTTTTCACTGGTTTGTAGCTTGATTAAAATATCATTTTCTTGAATTTTTGACGCAACGCTTTTTTGTAATCCGCTGGATAAGTTCTCTTTCCAGTAAAAACATCTGTCATCGCTTCTGCAAACAATTGACCATATTTCGTGAGAAGCATATTTCTAATCGTCTGACTTTCGTAAAACATTTTAGCGATTAAAACGCCTGTTTTCAATTCTGGAAGCAAGTTCTTATTCAATTTTTGCGTATAAAGTTCTTCGGATTTTGTTTCATCCAAATTACTTTCTATCAAAGCTTCCGCGCAAAGTTTACCACTCAAAATGGCATTCGACAAACCTTCAGCTACGATTGGATCTGCAAAACCTGCGGTGTCTCCAGTCAAGAAAACCTTGTTCTTCACAAAATAATCAGTTCGCGGAGAAACAGGAATTACAAAACCATGTGCGTCTTCCGAAATGATATTTTCAATGCCCAATGTTTTTATGTAGGCTTGATAAAATGCTTTTAAATTCAAATTGTCTTTGGATTTTCTCAAAACCCCTACTCCAATCGACAAATGATTTTTCTTAGGGAAACACCATCCATATCCTCCAGGAACAGCGTCGATATCGAATCGCACATCTTTCGAAAGTCTTTCAAAATCAGCAGGGGAAACTTCCACTTCATATTCCAAAGCTGGAATAACATTTCGAGTTTCTTTCCAACCCAACATTTTTGCTGTAGCACTCAAAGCGCCGTCTGCAGCGATGATAAATTTAGCTTGAACGATTCCGTTTTCAGTATGAATTTGATTTACGTCTCCTAAATCAATCGAAGTAACTTTATGATTTTGGAGCAACTTAGCGCCATTTTCAACAGCTTTTTCGACAATCAAAAAATCAAAAGTGTCACGCATCACCATTGAAATAATGGGCGTTTCTCGTTGAGTAGTGAGTTTGAGGTTCTTTTTCTGAAAGAATGTATCGACAGCAAAAAACTCAGCTTCAATCGCACTTGAAATGTCAAAGGGAATTAATTTTCTTCCACGTTCAACCAAACCGCCACCGCAAGTTTTATATCTTGGCAAAGTTTCTTTATCTAAAATTGCAACCGAAAATCCGTGTTTCGCCAACTCATAAGCCGCCATTCCACCAGATGGTCCACTGCCAATTATCGCTACATCAAAAACATTCATGCTGTAAAAATAGAAAGTAAATTCTAAATGTGTATTCAAACAAGTACTTTCTAATTAGGAAAACATTGTTGTCCTTTAAAAAAAGTAATTTATTCTCCTAAACTGTAGTTAAATGAAATTGTTTAAGGTAAATAAAAAATAGCGGTGCTTAAATTTATAGTTTTAGACTTTTGGCCTTGGAAGAAAGGTTTTTAAAAGTGCTCTGAAAATGTAGACTTTTGGAGGAAGCTACGCAACGCTAGTGAAGTAGATCACCGACAAAATCACGTTTTCAGAAGCTTTTAAAATAAAGCGCTTGAAGCTAAAATTTAACAGCGTGAAGACATTTGCGCTTTAACTTGATGACTCAGCCTTGATTTTTGGGTTCGTTTTGATCAAGCAAAAGGAACAAAGAATAATATGCGGACGTAAAACCAGGTAATCACATTTCATGTCTCACAAGATCCATTTGTCATACAAAAACTGACATTCCGTCATTTATTCAAGAAAATAATTGACTTCACCTTTCCATTTTGTCATAAAAAGAGCATTTTTTTTCATCGGCACAAAAATTGACTTTGAGAGGGAAATCAAATTGAAAATTAAATAATAAACAATATGGGAAAGATTATCGGTATCGACTTAGGAACTACAAACTCTTGTGTTTCTGTAATGGAAGGAAACGAACCAGTTGTAATTGCTAACTCAGAAGGAAAAAGAACAACGCCATCTATCGTGGCATTTGTTGAAGGAGGTGAGCGTAAAGTTGGAGATCCTGCCAAAAGACAAGCGATCACCAACCCAACAAAAACGATTAACTCTATCAAACGTTTCATGGGTTCATCTTTTGATGACATGAAAACTGAAGCAGGAAGAGTTCCTTATGAAATAGTAAAAGGCGACAACAATACACCACGTGTAAAAATTGACGACAGAACATATACACCTCAAGAAATCTCTGCAATGATTCTTCAAAAAATGAAGAAAACGGCTGAAGATTATTTAGGTCAAGAAGTAACTGAAGCAGTTGTAACTGTTCCTGCATATTTCAACGATTCTCAACGTCAAGCGACTAAAGAAGCAGGTGAAATCGCAGGTTTAACAATCAAAAGAATCATCAACGAGCCTACAGCAGCAGCTTTGGCTTATGGTTTAGATAAAAAAGGAATTGACCAAAAAATCGTTGTTTTTGACTTCGGTGGTGGAACACATGACGTGTCTATCTTAGAATTAGGTGATGGCGTTTTTGAAGTATTGGCTACAGACGGAGACACACACTTAGGTGGTGATGATGTTGACAATACAATCATTGATTGGTTAGCTGACGAATTCAAAAATGACGAAGGAATTGATTTGCGTTTGGATCCAATGGCATTACAAAGATTGAAAGAAGCAGCTGAAAAAGCGAAAATTGAACTTTCTTCAACAACTTCTTCAGAAATCAACTTGCCATACATCATGCCGGTAAATGGTATTCCAAAACACTTAGTTAGAACTTTACAACGTTCAAAATTTGAGCAATTAATTTCTTCTATCGTTGAAAGAACAATCGCTCCTTGTCGTTCAGCTTTGAAAAATGCTGGTTTATCTACAAGCGATATCGACGAAGTGATTTTGGTTGGTGGTTCTACAAGAATTCCTGTAATTCAAGATGCAGTTGAGCGTTTCTTCGGAAAAGCGCCTTCTAAAGGTGTAAATCCTGATGAAGTAGTTGCAGTTGGTGCAGCAATTCAAGGTGGAGTTTTGACAGGTGAAGTGAAAGACGTTTTGTTATTAGACGTTATTCCATTGTCTGTTGGTATCGAAACAATGGGCGGTGTTATGACTAAATTAATCGAAGCAAACACGACAATTCCAACCAAAAAATCAGAGACTTTCTCTACAGCATCTGACAATCAACCTTCAGTTGATATTCATGTGATTCAAGGTGAACGTCCAATGGCAAATGACAACAAATCTTTGGGTCGTTTCCAATTGACAGACATTCCACCAGCACAAAGAGGTGTTCCACAAATCGAAGTAACTTTTGACATCGATGCAAATGGTATCATGCACATTTCTGCGAAAGACAAAGGAACAGGAAGAGAGCAATCAATCAAAATTGAAGCTTCTTCAGGATTGAGTGATGAGGATATCAAAAGAATGCGTGCAGAAGCTGAGGCGAATGCAGATGCAGACAAAAAGAAAATGGAAGAAGTTGAAAAAATCAACAAAGCAGATTCTTTGATTTTCCAAACTGAACGTCAATTGAAAGAATACGGAGACAAAATCCCAGCAGATAAAAAACAACCAATCGAAGATGCTTTGGCTGAATTGAAAGTTGTTTTTGAAGCAAAAGACATGGCAAACATGGATGCAGCAATGGACAAATTAAACAATGTTTTCCAAGCAGCATCTCAAGACATGTACAACGCAGCTAATCCTCAAGGAGGTGACGCTGGTGCTGGTCAACAAGCAGAAGGTAATCCAGCGGATGAAGTGACTGATGTTGACTTCGAAGAAGTGGATGAGAAAAAATAATTTCGATCAAACTTTAGCAAAGCCGATTCTTAGGAGTCGGCTTTTTTTATTTCCAATAATTACAAAACTGCTTCAATTGAAAAATTGGCTCCACCAAGGGCGTTGAAACTCAATTTTCCATCCAATTGATTGACCAAATCTTTTAGAATTTCGATTCCAAAAGTTTCCTTCTTGCTTGCAAAATCAAATCCTTTTCCATTGTCTTTGATCATCATCAACAAATGATTGTCCCTCTTCAAAATCTCGATATCAATGATTCCCTTGTGTCCTGCTTTGAAAGCATGTTTATAGGAATTGGTGATTATTTCATTGACGATTAATCCCAAAGGAATGGCTTTGGATGCTGAAATCTCAATATCTTCAATGTGTTTGTTAATAATTACATTTTGATGTGAATGTGCAAAAGAATCATTCAATTTAGTCAAAATTTCATCAATGTAATCCTTGAAATTTATCTTTTCAAAAGTTCGACTTTTATTGAGTAAATCATGCAATGAAATAATGGACAAAACCCGATTTTGAAGATTACTAAATAAATCGGCTTGGATTTTATCTTTGCTGTTTTGCGCTTCCAAATGTATCAAACTTGAAATAATTGCCAAATTGTTTTTTATTCTGTGATTGGATTCTCTGAATAAATTCTGCAATTCGAACAAAGCGACTTCTAAATTGGTTTGCGCTTTTTTACGTTCGTAAGTTTCTATCGCCAAAGAAACCATTTGGGCAGCAATTAATCCAAATTTTTGATCTTGCAAGGTCCATTTTTTTTCCTTTCCAACATTTTCAAAACAAATAACCCCAATGATATCGCCTTCAATTCTGATAGGCACATCCATCATCGCAAAAATGTTGTGAGGAATCAAATAATTTTCCTTTAATTCTTGAGTCAATGGATTTTCCATTGCATTGTTTGAAATAATGATGGTTTCACTTTCAAACAACTTAAAATATTCAGGCATTGCAATTCGAGACAAACTCTCCTGCCCCAAGGGAATATGCACAGAATCATCAAAATTTCCTATACAGTCAATGTGATTTTTTTTCTCATCAATTCTCCAAACATTGACTCTTTTTGTGTCCATTGCCTTGGCAGACATTTCTAATATTTCAAAAATAGCTTCGTGTAAATTACCATCTCTAATTTTTCTTGATTTTGAAAAATGCTCAATGGCTAAAGTTTTTTTGAGAATATCACTCTTTGTTTTTTGAAGTTCAATATCATCTTTCATCGACAACAAAATCAAAGTTTCATTGTCTTTTCCATTAAACGACAAAGCATTCATCATCATTGGATAAAAATGATTTCCTCGCTTGATATTAAATCTAAAAACATCAGATTTAAAACCATTTGCTTTGGCAAGCCAAAGTCGAAACTGATTTTGATCTTCAAAAATAAATTTTTCAAAAAATTGCCCCACCAAAACCTTTTCTCTAAATACTTTTTTCGAATGATCCGTTGCAAAAATGATTTTACCATGACTATCAATAATCATCATAGTTTCCTTGAATGGACGTATCAAATTTTCTAAAAGAAATGGTGTGACTTCTTGATCCATAGCAGTTGATTTCTAGTGAAAGGTACAAATTATTTCAATACAAAATAACTTTAATCCATAGATTTTCAGTTTTTTATAAATAAAAACATTTTTTAACTAAAAAATTAAACAAAACTAAAAAGTCGGAACGAATTCATTCCGACTTTCAGTATTTATGCTGATTTGAGATTAAATTTTAATCGTCAATCTTAACAAGAAATTCGTTCCCGCTTGCGGAAAATAATAATTTTCATTGATCCGTTTTCCTCCTGAAATGTAGCCAAAGGTGTAGCCATTGTTTTCGTACAATGAATTAAAAATATTATTTGCCAAAATTCCAACATTAAGTTCTCTGATGCCTTTAAATTTAAAGCTGTAGTTGACCATCAAATTATTCGTAAAATAGGCATCGATGCTTTTCGCTTCATTCGAGGTATTGTCCAAATATTGTTTTCCAACATATTTTGCTTGCCAACTGAATGTCAAATTTTTGATAGGTTCATATTGTAAACCCAATGCAGCAATCACATTTGGAGAAAATGCAATATCGGTATTAGAATGCTGAATTACTGTTTGAATCATGTTTCCATTCACATCATAATTGTCGTAATTGTCCACATATTCTACGAAGTTTTGAATTTTATTGGCACTTATGGTCAAATTACCAGTCAAACTCAAGGATTTCAAAATTAAATATCCTGCTTCAATCTCAATTCCCGTGCGGTAACTTTTGGCCACATTTGCACGATTGTAAGCACCAACATCGTTGATTTGTCCTGTCAAAATCAATTGATCTTTGTAATTCATCAAATAGTAATTTGCATTCACAAAGATTTTTCTTGCGTGAAATCTGTAACCAACTTCCAAATTTTGTAATTGCTCCGGTTTTGGTCTACTGTAAATTGAACTTTGCACAAAATCATCTCTTACAGGCTCTCTGTTTGCAACGCTAAACGACGCATACAAGCTGTTTTTGTTGTTTAAATCATAAGATAAGCCAACTTTAGGATTGAAAAATGTGAACGCCACGTTTTGAGTCAACGGAATCAAATTTCCGTAATATTGATCGTCTCCATTGTATTTATAACCGATGTGACGAATTTGAAGATCTACAAAAAAGTTGAATCTTTTTAATTGATAATTCGCCTTCGCATATGCACTTGCTTCAAATTTATTCGCTTGATTGTCATAATAATGTTGATTGATTTCACTTTGTGAAGCCGTTCTTGCCCAAATGATTTCTCCAAAATGTTTTCCATCATACTGATTGGCTCCTCCGCCAACAATCATTTTGAAATTTTTCAAATTGTTGTAAGTCAAAGAAAAAATAGCACCATAAAAATTATTGTCCAGCCATCTTCTTCGAATTAGATCAGTGCTTGAAATCGTATCATTTCCATATATCACGGGCGTCAATCCATAAGTAGCAAACTTTTGATTCAACCTGTATTGCTCATAATATCCAGCGCCATGTGTAAAATGTGCAGCAGTGTTTAAAGCAAATTTTGGATTGAAAACATGAGAAAAATGCAACTGAAAATGATCTTGTTGATAATTATCGGTTTCATTCTGGTAAGTATAATAGTTGTATTTTCTTGGATCCGAATTAAATAAATTCAAGGAATCTTGTACAGTTTGATACGTTCCGCCAGGATAATAATTGTTGTAAAAATGAACCAATAAACTGTCTTTATTTCCTTTCAATTTGGCTTCAGGAATTCCATTCCATGCTTGGTAAGTCGATTCTTTTCCGCCAAAAACATTGGCTTTCAAAATGGATTTTTTTCCAACCCAAGCACCTGAAAGATAAAACGATTTTAAATTGGAATTGGAACGATCAACATATCCATCAGAAACTATGCGAGAAAGTCGAGCATCAACCACAAAATGATTGTTGATAAGCCCAGTACCAACTTTGACGGTATTTCTCAATGTATTGAATGATCCTGCGGTATTATCCAATTCAACATAAGCTTCTTTGCGAATATTGTCAGATTTAATATTGATACTTGAACCAAATGCTGCCGCACCGTTAGAAGATGTTCCTACACCTCTTTGTACTTGAATATTATCCGTTGAGGAAGCAAAATCAGGCATATTCACCCAAAAAACGCCATGTGATTCAGCATCGTTTAATGGAATTCCATTTACAGTTACATTTGTTCTTGTTGGATCAACACCACGAATTCTAATTCCAGTATATCCAACACCTGCGCCTGCGTCTGAAGTCACGACCGTTGAAGGCGTAGATTGCAACAAATAAGGCAAATCTTGACCAAAATTGTTTTGCTGAATTTCTTTTTCACCCAAATTCGTGTAAGTTGTAGGCGTTTTAGCATCCGCACGAACCGCAGCAATTTGAAC
>JBFYPS010000333.1:0-20350 GCA_041303135.1 Crocinitomicaceae bacterium
ATAAATTTGCGTGCATTTGATTTTGTATCCAATGGCAAATAGCAAACATAATCTGCTGAGTGATTTCTTTTTTGGTAATTTTCAAAACCTGAAGGACTAAAAAAAGTCACCAAAATATAAATTGATGGATTTTCTGATTTTAATTGATTCATCAGTGGCAACCCTTGATCAAATTCACCTAGTGAGGCACAATGAAACCAATAAACTGTTTGATTTTCGATTTTCGGCAATTGATTCCAAAAATCTTTTCGTCCTTGAATCCAACTTTTGGCTTTTGGGTTGAAAAATTGAGCAATCCACAAAATGCAGCCATAAATTCGGATTCCAAAAGTGTAAAGTAAATTCATCAATCGAAATAAAAATCCTTGGGTTGGCGTTTGTAAATAGGTATAAACCACCCTATTTTAAGTCCATATTGTACATCGAATCGAATATTTTTATCTACTGCAACACCGGGTTGATCAAAAAACACATCTCTTTGGTTTTTTGTAAATCCTTGTTGACAATAAAAACCGCCGTAAAAATTGACAAAACCATGATGTGCCAAAAATGCATATCCAGCGAATTGATGTGTATTGATGCCAATTGTCAGTCTATCATAACCTTTGCGATATTCTAATTCCAATTGCGGAATAACTTGGTCCTGGGTTTCAATTCTAAGTTTGTGCAATAAATATCCAGCTCCAGCATGAAAAAACAAACCGGAATTTCTATTTTTTTTCGATATAGGAACAATTTTTCCTACAGCTAAATTCACATTGAAACCCCTGGCTAAAATGTATATTTTACCAATATCTCCATTGATATCAGTAACATTTCCATAACTGTCAACTAAATTATTTAAAATTCCAGTTTCATTTATTTTATTTCCAAAAATGAAATTTCCATCCAATCCCCAAAACCAATTTTTGGAAGTTTTGTATCCTGCAATGGCTCCAATGTGGTTAACAAATCCAAAACGATCAGCTAAATCACCAGATGTTCCGTTGGCGCCATAATGTACGGCTACCCAAGGTGTTCCAATTACAGAATCTCTTAAATTTCTTTGAGAAAATCCTTGTAAAGCGAGATTCAAGCAAAAAATCAAAAATATTATTCTAAAAATCATATTTCAAAGATAAAGAAAACGAGTAATGACTGAGATGTTTAACGCATTTTAGCCTATTAATATTGTAAACTGTGCCATTGATTGATTAAACTTAAATTGAATTCCTGTTTTTATAAACCAAATACTTAACCGGTAAATAAGAAGCAAGAATTGAAAGGATTCCAACGAGTGATAAAACCAAAATTCCATCGCTCCAAGTTAAATTAATTGGAAATGGTTCTCCACCTGAATTTGGCATCTCTAAAACATGTCCAAAAATTTGCAAAAAGCACACTCCATAGCCTAAAATTAATCCTATGATAATTCCTTTTCCTGAAATTAATAATCCTTCGTAAAAGAAAATTCGGAAAATAAATTTTTCATTTGCGCCAAAACTTTCCATTGTTTTGATATTGTCTTTTTTCTCAATGTAAAGCATTGTCAAAGATGCAACGAGGTTGAATGCAGCCATGATAAAAACAAAAATCAAGATGCAAATCACGATGAATCTTTCAGATTTACTGGTTTGATAGATCAAAGCATTTTTTTCTAAATGGGTTTTTACAATGAAATTTTTTCCAATTTTTTGTTGAATTTTCAATTTAACATCTTCTGCTTCAAATCCTTGTTTGATATTTATATAAAGCGCCGTGATGTCTTTTTGATAATCTAAATTAGCTTTTGCCAGTTCAATCGGAATAATAAAAGCTTCTTGGTTTACTTCTCGATTAAAATTGACTCTTCCAGAGATTTTAATGATTTGATTATTAAATGGATTGGTGAAATTGCCAATTTTTGCACTTCTCTTTGGGAAATAAGCATCAATGGTTTCATAGCCTGTATTTTTTGGTATAAATCCATTCAATTTATCCAGTAAAGTCGCGCCAATTAAAGCCATGGGTTCACCATTTTCATCTAAGGTTGGAAAGCCGTCCACGATGTGTGTAGGCATGTGGGTCATTTTTAAAAACGAGGGTTCGATTCCTATCATTCTGGCATTGACCCACTTTTGCTCATGTTTCAAAACTACGATTTCTTCAATTGCCTTGGAAATTAGAAAAACACCTTCCATTCTTTGAATTTCTTGGATGTTTAAAGTTGATTCATCGAACGTTTTTCCTTGAGTTGATCGAATTGTTAAATTCGTATCATATTCACTGTAAAGCTGTTCAACCATTTTTTCAATACCATTGAATGCGGCAATTAAAATGACCAGTGCAGCTGTCGTGATAGAAATTCCAACAACAGAAATACGTGTGATTAAATGAATCACATTCTTCCTTTTTTTGGAAGAAAGATATTTTCTTGCTATGTAAAAAGGAACGTTAATGAGCGGGAGTTTTTAGCGATTATTTTTTTGCCAACAGATTTTGGATTTCCATAGCGTAATCTAGAGAATCATCAATTTTAAAAATCAATTCAGGGATTTTGCGCATGTTTTTCAATCTTCTTCCAACTTCACCTCTGATTTTACCAGCATGTTCTTGAATAGACTTCAAAACCTCTTCTTTTTCTGGTCCAGCGAAAATGCTTAAGTAAACTCGGGCCAATGACAAATCAGGAGTGATGCGAACAACAGTAACGCTGACCATTGCACCCAAGCAGATTTCATGCATATTTCTTTGAAAAAACATAGCTAATTCTTCTTGAATTACACCTTCTATTTTATTTTGTCTGATTGATCCCATGGTGCAAATTTACTAAAATTGAGGGAAATTCTTAGCAAAAATTAATTTCTGACTCATTTTCAAATGTACTTTTTAAGTGAAATTTTCAAATACTAAGAATTAACTTAACTTTGTCTTCAATATGAAATCACTTTTAGAAATTTATCGATTGACTTTTTCGTATAAGATCAAGGCAATTTTAGTCATCATTTTCAACTTGTTGTTTGTGATTTTTAACCTAGTTTCGCTGGTTCATTTCATTCCATTTCTTCAGTTGATTTTCCCAAAAGATGAAATCCTTCATCCAGAAGAAATTATTGAACCGATTTACAATGGAGGATTCATTAAATTTTTCGAGTACTGTTCTGATTATTACCAGTATTTTATGAAAACGATGGTTGTTGAAAGTCCAAAAAATGCGCTTTTAATGGTTTGTATTTCTGTTCTTGTTGCTTTCTTTTTGAAAAATTTATTTAGGTATTTGGCGATTTACCATCAATCACATTTGCGCATGGCGGTAGTCAGAGATTTGCGAGATAAAATGTTTGAAAAAGCAATGAATTTGCCCTTGGCTTTTTATTCTGAAGAGAAAAAAGGAGATTTGATGGCAAGAATGAATAATGATGTGGGTGAAATTGAAATTGCAGTTGTCAGCATGCTTGAATTGTTATTTAGAGAACCTATCGCTATTATAATCAACTTGGTGGCTTTACTTTATTGGAGTCCAAAATTGACCCTCATTTCCTTTTTATTGTTGCCTATTTCAGCATTTGTGATTTCCAGAATCGGGAAAAGTTTGAAAAAAACAGCCAAAGAGGGTCAAGCACAAATGGGGATTTTATTCTCTTCGATGGAAGAAAATTTGGGAGGAATAAGAATCATCAAGGCTTTCAACGCCATTCCTTATGTATTAGGATCTTTTAAATCAATCAATTTAAGACATCAGCAATTGATAACCAGGGCATTTAGAAAAAGAGATTTATCACCACCATTGAATGAGTTTTTAGGTTCTGCAGTGATGCTTGGGATTGTTTGGTTTGGAGGTTCCATGATTTTAGACGCTAAGAATTCATCTGGAATGACAGGGGAAAAATTCATGGGATTTATTTTGGTATTTTCACAATTATTGCGACCAATTCAAGGAATCGCGACAAGTGTTGCCAATTTGAATAAGGCCAAAGCATCGCAAGATAGAATAAATGAGATTTTGGATGCAGATGAGCACATTTATGAAACAGAAAACCCAATTAAATTAAACGATTTATCAAAAGGAATAACTTATAAAAATATTTCCTTCAAATACCGTGAAGCAATGGTTTTGAAAAATATCAATCTTTTTATTCCAGCAGGTAAGACTGTTGCATTGGTTGGAGAATCTGGAAGCGGAAAATCTACAATAGCAGATTTATTACCAAGGTTTTACGACACAACAGAAGGGGAGATTTTATTTGATGATACGCCCATTAAAAATGCATCCATTGTAGATTTGAGAGATCAAATTGGAATGGTAACGCAGGAATCGATTTTGTTCAATGATTCAGTAAGAAACAACATTGCTTTTGGTATGCCACATGTTTCTGATGAAGATATTGAAAATGCTGCAAAAGTAGCCAATGCGCATGAATTCATTATTCGTTTAGATGATGGCTACAATACTAATATCGGTGAAAGAGGAAATAAACTTTCTGGTGGACAAAAGCAAAGAATCAGCATAGCAAGAGCTGTTTTGAAAAATTCACCTTTGTTAATTTTAGATGAAGCGACTTCCGCCTTGGACACTGAATCAGAAAAATTGGTGCAAGATGCATTGGAAAAATTAATGAAAGATAGGACTTCATTGGTGATTGCACATCGATTAAGTACCATTAGAAATGCTGATATTATTGTGGTTTTGCAAAAAGGTGAAATTGTTGAACAAGGTTCTCATGATGAATTGATTGCGAAAAGAGGCATGTATTATAATCTTTGTGCGATGCAAGGCATGGAATAGTTTCTTACATTTTGTTAAATTACTGATAAAATCACTTCCAATTTTCAGTAAAATCAGTAACTTGTACCTTTTAATCATTGGAAGGATTTTTTTAGCTGTAAATTCGCAACTATTCGGTACTTTCAATCGTTATTGTTATTGATGAAATTACTTATTTCTATAGCTCTTTTTTTGCCACTTTTGACTTTTAGTCAATTGGTGACTAATACATCCCAAACGCCAAGTGGTTTGGTTCAAAATGTATTGTTGGGTCCGGGAGTTACAGTTTCAAATATAAGTTATTCAGGTTCTGCGCAAGCAATAGGATATTTCACAGCTGCTGGTACGAATCTAGAAATTCCAGAAGGAATTGTACTCACAACAGGAACAGTTTTAAATAATGGAGATGGACCTCATGGACCAAATAATTCTACCAATTCAGGAATTGACAATAACGCTCCAGGCTATTTTAGATTAACAAATCTTGTAAATGGTACCTCAACTTTCAATGCGGCCGTGCTGGAATTTGATTTTATTCCATATTCTGATACAGTTAGATTTAGTTATGTTTTTGGTTCAGAAGAATACAGAGAATATGTAAATTCCACGTTTAATGATGTCTTTGCATTTTTTATTTCTGGGCCAGGTATTCCAGGTGGAATTCAAAATATTGCGAGACTTCCAAACAATACAGTTGTAGCCATCAATAATGTAAATGATGGTTCAGAATCCACGGGTCCTTACGTGCCAAATTGCGCCAATTGCGCTTACTATAAGTACAACGGAACGGGTTCAAATGGTCCATACAATGGAAGTGCTACTTACATTCAATACGATGGTTTTACAAAACCACTTGAGGCGGTTTCAAAAGTTCAATGCGGACAAACTTACCATCTTGTCATTGCAATTGCAGATGTTGGAGACGGAATTTTCGACTCTGGAATCTTTTTGCAAGCGAATAGTTTGACTTCTAAAGTTCCAGTTTCTGTCGATTACACGATGTCTTACAACGCCTTCAATGACCCAACAATCATGGCGGAAGGTTGTGTTTCAACCACAGTGACCTTGACCCGTGGAAGTAATAATTTAACGGTTCCACTGACTATTCCAATTGCTGTGACAGGAACAGCCACACCGGGCGTTGATTATTCAACAATTCCTAGTTCAATTACCTTTCCAGCAGGACAAACTACAGTTTCTTTTAATTTTAATGCTTTTGCCGATGGTCTTGCAGAAGGAATTGAAACAATTAATTTGGTTTTTGCCATCGCTGATCCTTGTGGTGGGAATGCTAATCAAACCATCAATCTTAAAATTAATGACATTGCTCCAGTCGAAGTAATCGTTGAATCAAATGATGTAATTTGTCCTGGAAATCCAATTGAGGTCATTGCCAATGCAACTGGTGGCGTTGGACCTTATGTATATTCTTGGAATACCGGAGAAACAACCAGTAGTATTTTTGTAAATCCAACAATTACAACAACTTATACTGTTACTGTAACGGATAATTGTTTACTCCAAACGGTAGTAGGTTCTGGTGTTGTAAATGTACCAGTATTTTTACCTTTAACTGCAACATCATCAGCAGATATTACAGAAATTTGCCCCTATATTCCTGCTACATTAAGCGTTACTCCAGAAGGTGGTTCTGGGATTTATACTTATCAATGGTCAACAGGTTTAACACAATTAGGGACAACTGCCACTCAAGATGTTCTACCCTCTGCAACAACCGTTTACAATGTTTTGATTACAGATCAATGTGGAAATACAACCACAGAACAAGTGATATATACGATTACTAGTCCGCCGTTGATTTTAACGATGTCACCAGCGCAATTGATTTGTCCAGGAGATTCAGCTTATATTTCTGTTTCAGCTTCGGGTGGATTTGGTCAATATTATTATTCTTGGTCCGTAAATGGAGCAACAACAGATGGAATTTGGGTAAAACCAACTGAAACCACTTTGTATCAGGTTAGTGTTTCCGATGAATGTCAAACATTTACTGTTGCTGGAACAACCATGGTTGAAGTAATTAAACCAATTGCAGATTTTGCGATATCAAGTCACACGCTTTTTGAAGGATTGCCTGTTACTTTTCAGAATTTGACAAGCGGTGGCGTGACTTACGTTTGGACTTTTGGTGATGGAAATGGTTCAACCATGGTTCATCCTAATAACACTTATGAAGTTCCAGGTACATATACAGTAACATTGATTGCAACGAATCAATTAGGTTGTAAAGACACTGTTAGTAAGCCAATTACTATACTTCCTGAATATTATATTTATGTACCAAATGCATTTACGCCAGATGGAAATCGATCAAACAATTATTTTTCTGCAAGTACAGTTAATATTGCAAAATTGAATGTAAAAATTTACAACCGTTGGGGTGAAATGATTTTTGAATCTGATGATTTGGATTTTGCTTGGGACGGAACCTACAAAGGATTAAAAGTACAAGATGGTATCTTTGTATATAAGATTAAATATGTCACCACTGGCGCCATTGAGGAAACAATTGTTGGACATGTTGCTTTGATAAAATAAATGTAATTAATTCAATTTTTACATGCTAAATCAGTAAGAATTCCGAAATTTGTGGGCTTTCCAGAAGCAATAAAATTCAAAAATATGTTTACAGGAATTATAGAACAACTTGGAGAAATTCGTCAAATTGTTAAAGAACAAGAGAACATTCATTTTACCTTATTTTCACCATTTACTTCTGAGTTAAAAATTGACCAAAGTGTAGCGCACAATGGAACTTGTTTGACAGTAGTTGATATACAAGAAGATCTTTACACGGTAACAGCCATTCAAGAAACTTTGAATAAAACCAATTTGGGTTCTTGGAATGTTGGAACGAAAGTAAATTTAGAAAGATGCATGCAAATGAATGGTCGTTTAGATGGTCATATAGTTCAAGGACATGTTGATACAGTTGCGAAATGTGTTGCGATCGAAAATCAAAATGGAAGCTGGAAATTTGCATTTGAATATTTGACAGATCAAGTTACTGTTGAAAAAGGATCAATTACCATCAATGGAGTGAGTTTGACAGTCGTTGATTCAATGCCAAAATCTTTTTCTGTTTGTATTATTCCATTCACATACGAACACACGAATTTTCATCAACTAAAAGAGAATGATTTGGTGAATTTAGAATTTGATATTATTGGAAAATATGTTGCAAAACTGATGTTGCAAAACCAAGGTTAATTATCTTGGCATGTTGCATTTTCTGGGTCCGCCAAGCCTAATACTTAACATGGCGCCATAGAAAACATACCAGTCTTTGGTGGTTGCATTTCCTCTTTTTCCATACACAGAGCCGTCCAAACTTCTATTTGATAGTTCGGCTGAAAGTGGGCCATTTATTGCTGCCAAATCATCTGCATTTACATATCTGTTGGCATGTACATCGTCCAAATAATCCGTAAAAGTTTTGCGAATTCCGTATTCTAAACTCAACGTTACCCTTCCGCCGATTGCAAATTTGCATCCAACGCCCAAAGGAATGGTCAATTGCGTTTTCTTGTAAGGAGCTTCAGAAGAAAGACTTGTTCCTTGACCTTCTGTACCCAAAGATTGTAAATCAATTTTGTCGCCATTAAAATCTGCTGTTGGATTCATTTGAAAGACCCCAATTTCAGTGAGTAAGTAAGCCGTTCCAAAATACCTTGAATTCCCAATTTGAAAAGGCAAATAGCTAAATTCAACACCTGCAGCAAATTCATAAATCGTAGAAGAAAAGGACAAATTTCTATTGAAGATAACAGCATTTGAAGCTTGATTGTCATTGGCTTCAATGGTTCCAAACATGGCGTTGGCTCGAAAAGCCAAACGGGTATTCACATTGTATTTATAAACCAATCCTAGGGATAGATTTGAATTTTTAAAATGATTGTATTGATTCAAATCACCGATATAATATGAACCACCGCCCATCACTCCAATTTCAGATTTAGATCTAAAATTTTGCTTTTGTGCAAGAACTTGCAAAACAGACAAAAGTGACAGAATGAATAATTTAAATTTCATAATTCGTTGATTCCAAAAAAGAACGGAAAATTACAAAGAAAATTGCAATTTCTCAGAAAAATTAAATGAGAAATGAGAAATTCCTTTTGGTCATTTTGGATGTATATTCTTTTTCGTTTTAAAAATTGTTGTGGAAATTGTTTAAGAATGGTATATTTACAAAAGACAGTTTTAAATCAACCGTTTGTATATGAAATCACTGAAAAATAAGAAGACCCTGTTTGCATTGTTTTTGCTCGCAATTGGAATTCTTCCAGCATGCAAAAAATTAGAGTTTGATAAACTTGCCCAAAATGCATGGAATCCAAATTTGGCTATACCTTTGGCGCATGCTAATTTTGGTGTTTATGACATTTTAGCAAGACAGGATTCCACTGATATTGTGGTAATTGATAATGCCACAGGTGCGATTGCTTTGGTTTACAAGGGCGAAGTTGTTTCTTATGATGCTCAATCAATAGTTCAATTAAACGATCAAACTGCACAAACTTCGCTCTCGCTTGCAGATTTGAATTTAGTTACGTTGCCAGCATTAAGCGGAACAATTAGTACTAATAATTCTGATAACATTGCTTTCAATACCAATTCAGGCGTTGAAATTCATAGCGTTGATTTTAGCAATGGAACAATGAATTTGAGTTTGTCAACTACATTACAACATGATGTTACGGTAGTTTTAACATTTCCTGATTTGAAACTGAACAATGTGCCAATCTCAAGAACCATTAATTTGACTTATACTGGCGCAATCCCTCAAACAGGCTCAACTTCGATTGATTTAACGAATGTAATTGGCGATTTTACATTAGGCAATACAACAGTCAATACTTTTAAAGTAAATAGTCAAACAACAATCACAGGAACAGGTCAACCCGTTGTTGGAAATGAAAATATTCAAATTGATTTTAATCTTTCCAATTTGGCATTTGAAAATGTCCGTGGTTATTTTGGTCAACAAAATTTGGGGATTTCAAACGATACCATTTTGATGAGAATTTTTGAAACTGCTTCAACTGGTTATTTTGAATTAATCAATCCTAAAGTAAAATTCATTGTGGAAAATTCATTTGGATTTCCCTCACGAATCAATTTTTCAGAGATAAAAACAATTAATATTGCTACTGGTCAAGAATTTCCTTTATCTGGTTTTCCATCTGTATTTGATGTCAATGCACCTTCAGTGATGGGGCAAACAGCGACTTCAACCTTGGAGTTAAATACCACAAACACACCAAATTTGGCAACCGTAATTACACCAGTTCCAAAGTATTTTTATTTCGCGGCTACTGCACAATCAAATCCAAGCGGACAAACTGCCAATTTAAATTTCATTGAAGCCGATTCTAAATTTAGAGTGAGAACAGAGGTCGAATTGCCTTTGGAAGGATTGGCATATGGTTTTGAATTGAAAGATACTGTTCCTTTTAATTTCAATGAAGATGTTTCAGTGATTGAATCTGTCATGTTTAGAATCAACGTTGACAACGGATTTCCTGTTGATTTTAAAACCCAACTCATTTTTCTAGATCAAAATTACAGTCCGCTGTTTACGATTTTCAACACGCCTGAAGCAGTTGTGCAATCCGCATTGGTTGACAATGGCGGAAAAGTGAATCAAAACACAGTAAAAATTACGGATGCAACCTTAAATCTCGCACAAATTGCTCAATTGAATCAAGTAAAATATGTGCTAATTAACGGTGTTGCACAATCCCTTGATGGCACCACTGGTCAAATCGTAAAATTCTATGATTCCTATAGAATGGGATTGAAATTGGGAATGCAGATTCAAGGTAAAGTTGGATTGTAGTTTTATTAACAGTGAACGTATTAACTTTTTGACAGTTTTCGAATGAAATATAAATATATAATTTTAGTAGTTATTTTGTTGTTTTTCAATAAGATTGAAGCGCAGAAAAATTTCACACTTTATGGATTAAATGAAACCGCTCAAGCACATTATTTGAATCCAGCATTTAAAACAAAAGCCAAGTTTTATTTGAGTTTACCGATTGCTTATCAGAGTTTTGGTATTTCTAATAGTGGTTTTAAATTGAATGACTTGTTACAAACAAGAGCATCAGATGATTCTTTGGTTTTGAATCCCAATAATGCGCTGAATAAAATGGCGAATCTTAATTTTTTAACTGCTGAAATGCACAATGAATTAATTGCATTTGGATTTAAGGCAAAAGACAACTATTTCAGTTTTTCATTGACCAATCATCTGGTTTCAAATTTTACTTATCCGAGTGATTTGTTTAGATTCGCCATCGAAGGAAATGGAAAGTCATTGCTAGGAAAAAGAGCTTCTTTAGATGGTTTGGGTTTTAATTTGAATTCATACATTGAATATGCATTTGGTTACAATAGAAAGGTAAACAGCAAATTAACAATAGGAGGAAGGCTTAAATTGTTATCGGGCATTGCCAATGTAGATACGCGAAAAAGCAAATTGGGAATCACAACTGATGCAACAACTTTTGATTTGACAATTGATGGAGCCGCAGAAGTGAACACCTCAGGAGTCAAACCATTTTATGAAACAAGTACTGCGACATATAATCCATTTAAAAGCATTTTAAATTTCAAGAATTTTGGAATGGCGGTTGATCTCGGCGCGACTTATGAATTAAATGAAAAATTTGCATTTAGCGCAAGTTTACTTGATTTGGGAGCTATCAAATGGAATACTCAAAATGCAAACTTTGTTTCCAATGAAGTTAACTTTAAATTTGAAGGCGTTGATTTAAATCAATATTTGAACGATAGCACTTACTCGTTCGTAGATGCGATTTCAGATACACTAACCAAAGTTTTTGATGGATATGAAAATTCAGACGCTTATCTTTCAGGTCTTTACACGAGATTTTATTTAGGTTCAACCTATAAGGTTTCAAAAAGATTTGACGTTGGAGCAACTTTATATAATGAAATTATCAAAAATCACTATCGTGCAGGTTTGATTCTTTCAGGTAATTTGAAAGTCAATAATTGGTTTGCAGCAACTATTAATTATTCAGCTTATGCGCGTTCATTTTCCAATCTTGGATTTGGCTTTTCAATCAAAGGCGGACCGTTTCAATGGTACGTAATTTCAGATAATATTTTGGCTTTCATGGCACCACAAGGAGCAAAAAATGCTCATTTTAGTACTGGACTAAATATTTTAATAGGTCCAAATAAAGACAAAGAAACCAAAGCAAAATTTGAATAAATTTAATTCAAAAAGGGTTTTATTTAATGTCTGAAAAAATCACATCTACCCGTCGATTCAATTGGCGCATTTCCTCGCTGAATTCAGGTGAAATTGGCAGTGTATTTCCAAATCCTTGATACGAAATTCTAGATGCATCAATGCCTTCTAGAAGCAAATCATTGTATACCGCAAAAGCTCTTTGAATGGATAACTCGATATCGTTTGCACAACAAACATGACCTCGAATAAACGCTTTTTTATTAGGATTTTTCTTGAGAAATTCAAGTAAAGTGACTACCTCGAGAATAGAAGATTCATTCAAATAAACATCTTGATTACCAACAAACTGGATGTTTAAACTGATTGGGATTTCAGGTTCTGCGGCGGCAAAAACTTGCATTCTATTTTGAAATTCAGGATTGACAACTTCTTCATTATCAAATTCTACAAAAACCTCAACTTTCCGAAATTTACGATGATTGTAACCATAGAATGGAGGATAATTTTCGCCGACTATAAATCGTTTGTCAATCGCGAATTTATTTCTTATTAGCGAATTTTCAACGGTGTTTAATCGGTTTTTTGCTAAAAGATTATTGGAATTAATCGATCCAATGGTATCGGTGTAAGCGACTAAACTAAGACTGAAATTTTTCTTGCCAATATATTGTTTGATCCAATTTTGCAAATTTTGAATTGAATCAAAGGCGAGATTTTTACTGTTATAATCGAAGTAACAAGTGTAACTGACTAAATTGTCCTTTAATTTTATTGGGACTTGATTTTTTTTATAGTGTTGTAATTCATATTCTTGGTTCGGAAGTTTAATGATTGAATCATCGTAAGGAGGAATTTTACTCCTCATTGGAATAAATTGCTCCTCTTGCGCTAAACTCCAAGTTTGAGGAAGAACAATAATAAAAAGAAATAGAAAAATTCTCATAATTGTTTTAGGTAGTATAATTAAAAAGCAGCCTTTTGTTACAAATTAATTTCGCTTGTCTATTCCCCAAAGCATTTTATTTCTGATTGTATCCAAGAAATTATTGTCTTCAAATTTCATCACATTGATCATGAATTCAGCTTTTTTGATAATCAATTCTGACCCTTGAGAAATATTTTTAGAATTTGCATCTAAACTGATGAGGTATTTTCGTTCGCGACCTTCAATTTTCAATTTGATAGGCATGTGATCTGGCACTACTACAGGGCGAACATTTAAATTATGTGGTGCAATTGGGGTGAGAATATGTACTTGACAACCTGGAGTGATAATAGGTCCGCCGCAACTCAAACTGTACGCTGTTGAACCCGTTGGTGTTGAAACGATTAATCCATCAGCCCAATAGGAATTTAAATAATTTCCATCCAAAGAAGCATGTACTGTAATCATGGATGCAGTATCTTTTTTGTGCAAAGTAACCTCATTTAGAGCGATATTGTCATCACCATAAAGATGGTCTTCTGTTTCTACACGAAGTAAGGATCTTTTTTGGAAAACGTATTTTTTCTGATCAATCATTTCAATCGTCGAATGAATTTGATCTCTGCTGATATTGGCTAAAAAACCCAATCTTCCAGTATTGATTCCTAAAATAGGTACGCCAGAATCTCTAATGTAACTCACTGTTTTTATGAATGTTCCGTCGCCACCAATGCTAAAAGCAAAATCAATTCCGCTTTTTAAATCTTTGTAGGAAGAAAAAGTGTCACAATGAGCTCCGACTTTAGATTTTTTCTCAAGCTCTTTTTTTAAGTCTTTCTCAAGAATTGCTTTCCACCCAAAATCCTTGATGATTTTTAAGAGATTTTCGTAGTCAGCGACGTCTTGTTTATTGACTTTTCTTCCATAAATGGCGACATTCATAACTTAAATATTCAAGAAATTAATTAATGAATCAAATCGAAGTTGTAAATCATCATCAAAGTTGCTTTTTTGGTAGGAAGCACTGATAACATAATCGTATCTTTCGAAAGTTCGAAGAATGCGATCAAGTTCAACTTGATTTATTTTCAATGTAATATCTAATTTTGTGGAATCTGGTGAAGACATGAGGTAAGAACTCAATATTTTAGCATTATTACTTTCCACAATCTGAGCAATTTGTGCCAATGAATAATCATTTCTGTTTACTTCAAGCACAATAATTCCGCCACTTTCTTTAATGCTTCCAGTATTTGCAATCATAGTCACTAATTGGTGTATGCTCGTGCAACCTAAATAAGTGTCATCTTCATCTAAAATTGGAACAACTGAAATTTTCTGTTCAGCAACCCTGAATAAAACTTCATAAATATGTGCATTCCCTTTGACGTATGGTCGTGGTAAATGTTCAAAAAGTTTGTCCAATGTTTCGTCCAAATCCATTTTATCCAAAATATCAGATTCCGAAATTAGGCCTACAAAATTTCCATTTTTTAGAACGGGAAGATGTGTAACTTTAAACTCATCCATCCAACGCAAAGCAATTTCACCTGTATCTGTGTGTTTTAAGGGTGGAATTTCGTCTGTAATTAAATCTTTTGCTGTCATCGTGTTGCCAAAGTACTAAATTAGTTCATATTTCTTCCATTTCAAATCAAAAATGTTTTAGAAATCTCTCGAAATTTTATTGTCTCATTGGAATTTCAAATTGAAATGATTCAAAAAATTAATTGGCAAATAAAGGAAGCATCAATCATTGATTTTCGTGTTATTTTTGGTGATTGATTCTGTATATTTGTAGTCATATTCAGTGATTGTTTTTTATAGGAAATAGAAAAGATGGAAACGAAATTAAGTGTCAATATCAATAAAATAGCAACAATTAGAAATGCTAGAGGAGGAAATACTCCCAATGTAAAGCAAGTTGCTATTGATTGTGAACGATTTGGCGCACAAGGAATTACTATTCATCCTCGTCCTGACGAAAGACATATTACCACCCAAGATGTTTATGATTTAAAAGAGGTTGTAAAAACCGAATTAAACATTGAAGGTTATCCAGATGAAAGATTTATGCGTTTAATTGCTGAAGTTAGACCAGCTCAAGCTACTTTAGTTCCTGATCCGCCGCATGTTTTAACTTCTAACGCAGGATGGAATACCAAAGAACATTTAGATTGGTTAACAAAATTGATTGCTGAAATCAAATCCCAAGGAGTTAGAACCGCCATATTTGTGGATACTGAATTGATAAACATTGAATATGCAGCAAAAACAGGGGTAGATCGAATTGAACTATATACGGGCCCTTTTGCAGAGGAATTCCCATTGAATCCTGAAAAAGCGATAGCACCATATATTAAAGCAGCTGATTTAGCCACTTCACTTGGATTAGAAGTAAATGCTGGACATGATTTAAGTTTAGAAAATCTTCAATTTTTTAAAAGTAAAATTCCTCAACTTGCAGAAGTTTCGATTGGTCATGCTTTAATCTCAGATGCACTTTATTTTGGTTTGGAGAATACCATTCAAAGATATTTATTTAAGTTATTGTAAAAAGTACAAAATTTTAACATATTATTTTTCAATCTGTTAAATGTCTTTATTTTTCCTATTTTTTTATGTCCAGCGGTTGTCCTGTAACATAAGTTGCATAACATCTATTTCAACTATATATTTGACTCACGAAAAAATTAAAACCACAAGAAGATTATTTTACTACTGATGAATATTGTGGAATAAATGCCCTAGGCTTACCTCTAGGGCATTTTTGTTTTCAAGAAGATCCGATTTTAAAAAGTTTATTGAATCGTAAAAAATTCGATTAATTCTAATTCAAAATTTAGAATGAGCACTTGATTCCTAGTAAAATTTAGTTGATTCAAATCTTAAAATGGAAATAAAGTTGGTCGCAACATCTCTTGTTAGGATAGAGGAGATAAGTCCCGTTTTTAAGTTATATATCACTTGTATATCGGTGATAAATTGTCCGTTTTTGTAAATATGTTTTTCACTTACATTGCCAAAATCATCGTATTTGAATCGCACTTCTTGATTCCCATTTGAATTATTTGAATTTGAAGTTTTGATTTTCGAAATCCAACCTTTTTCTGTGTATTCAAATTGTGTAATAGTTCTTTGGTTTCCGAATTTTAATTTTTCTTCTTTTGAAATAAGATAACCTGTTGAATCATAATTAGAAATAATTTCTTTGAAAGGCAATCCATAGCTGTTATGTACGGTTGATTTTTCAAAATTTCCGGTTAATTCATGTTTAATTGTTTCAAAATTTAAAATCATACTGCGTTCAAAACTGGGCACAAAAAAAGTTCCAGCTGTATCGATATCTCTTCGGTACTCCTCCTTGATTACGCGATTTATAGAATCATAAAAATAATGCGTTGAATAATATCCCACGCGGTCTTTTTTTCTTACAAAAGCCAAATTTCCATCTTTATGATAACCGTATCCCAATAGATTGGTATCTATTTTTTGATTTTCTAAACTGGTCTCAAAAGATTGAATTAGATGTCCTTTAGAGTCAAAATCATATTGATAAACCAAATCGGTTTCTCTCATGATATCACCCATTTTTTTAAATGTATAAGTTCCTTGTAAACTTTTGATTTTGTTGTTTTTAATAAATTTTTCGTTGAAAAATGGAATTTCAGAAAAAGCATTTCCTTTCGAATTGTCGAGGATTTGCGATTTTCCAAAGAAAGGAAACAACAAAATTAAAAACGCAGTATATTTCACGGTACAAAAAAAATCAATTCAACGGTTGCAATTTTCACTTTTGGATTTAATTGTCCGCAAGTAATTGTTTATAAGATGATTTTATCGTTTTGGTAACAATTAATTTTCTGTACATTGAGCATAAAAACAAAGGAACCGTTTTCGAAGATTTCATTTCTTTGACTTATCTTTGTTGCATGCAGAAAAAGTGGTACGGAAAAGATTTTCGATTGGGCGTTGTAGGTGGCGGACAATTGGGAAGAATGCTCATTCAGGAAGCGGTAAATTATGATGTTTATATTCATTGCTTAGATCCCGATGCTCAAGCGCCTTGTGTAGATTTAGCACATTCCTTTACTGTTGGTTCATTGACTGATTTTGATACAGTTTACAATTTCGGAAAAGACAAAGATGTGTTGACTGTTGAAATTGAACACGTCAATATTGAAGCATTAGAAAAATTGGAAAAAGAGGGAAAAAAAGTGTTTCCGCAGCCGCATATTTTGAAGATGGTACAAGATAAAGGTTTGCAAAAACAATTTTACATGGCCAATAATATTCCAACACCACCATTTTATTTGGTTGAAAATAAGGTTGAAATAGAAAAATATATTGGTGAATTTCCTTTCATGCAAAAAATGCGCAAAGGTGGATATGATGGAAAAGGTGTTACCTCATTGAAAACTTCTGCAGACCTAGAAACTGCTTTTGATGTTCCAAGTGTTTTAGAATCTTTTGTGGATTTTCAAAAAGAACTTTCGGTGATCGTTGCAAGAAATGAAAATGGAGAAACGGCTGTTTTTCCTGTGGTAGAATGTGAGTTTAATCCTGAAGCAAATTTGGTTGAATTTCTTTTTGCACCTGCTGACATTTCAGTTGAAATTGAAAAAAGCGCTGAAGAGTTAGCTGTAAAAATTATCAATTCGCTAGAAATGGTTGGCATCTTGGCAGTTGAATTATTCTTGACAAAGTCAGGAGAGTTGTTGGTCAATGAAATCGCTCCTCGTCCGCACAATAGCGGACATCATACGATTGAATGCAATGTGACTTCTCAATTTGAGCAACACATGCGAAGCATTTTAAATTTACCGCTAGGTTCAACACGCATTATTCAGCCCGGTGTGATGATTAATTTATTGGGAGAAAAAGGATTTGAGGGAGCAGCGATATATAGAAATTTAGAAAAAGCAATGGCGATTCCAGGCGTAAAATCGCATATTTATGGAAAAGCCAATACCAAATCTTTCAGAAAAATGGGACACGTGACAATCACAGCAGAACATTTGGAGGATGCGAAAAAAGTGGGACGTGAGATTAAAAATTTAATTCGCGTAGAAGCATAAAATAGAGATATTTAAAATAAGATATTATGGTAGGAATCATCATGGGAAGTAAATCAGATCTTCCAATAATGCAAGAAGCGGCAAACATTTTAAAGGAATTGGGAGTTGCTTACGAAATCAATGTTGTTTCTGCTCATAGAACGCCAGAGTTGATGTTTGAATATGCCAAAAATGCGCATCAAAGAGGTATCAAAGTGATTATTGCTGGCGCTGGTGGAGCAGCACATTTACCAGGGATGACAGCCTCTTTAACGCCACTTCCTGTGATTGGAGTGCCAATTAAATCAAGCAATTCAATTGATGGCTGGGACAGTATTTTGTCTATTCTTCAAATGCCGAATGGAATTCCTGTTGCGACGGTTGCTTTGAATGCAGCAAAGAATGCTGGAATTTTAGCAGCTAAGATGATTGCAACGTCGGACGAGAAATTATTGCAGCGATTGGTTGAATACATGGAAGAATTAAAGCAAGCAGTATTAGAAAGCGGTAAAAATATTGGTTAATCGTATAGCAAATATTTTGCTCTAATTTTTCTAAATTCTTGAATTTCTGGTTTCCAAGATGCCCTAATTTCCTTGATTGTCCAACCTTCATTGATTTGCTTTCGCAATTCTGCTGTTCCCGCTAATCGATCGAAAAATGCTGGTTGATCAATAAATTGATTGCTATCACCCAACAAAGATTTCGCTTCAATAAGCCAATTTAGATTAATGTCGTAGCTGCGTTTTTTTGTCAAAGAATTCAAATCATATCCATAACACAATTTGTCTTCGTACAGTGGATTTTTCGCTCCAAAACTTGAAATGGGAGTAAATGTAAATTCTGTTTTTGGAAAATTAGGATGACCATAATATTCAAATGGTCTTTCTGTTCCTCTTCCAATACTCACAGAAGTTGCCTCAAACAAGCATAAACTTGGATACAAGGTAATCGCAGCATCAGATCTCAAATTTGGACTTGGTGGAATTGGAATAGAATACTTCATCTTGCGAGAATAATTCTTGCAAGGAACGATGCTTAAACGACAATGTAAACTGTCCGATAACCAACACTCATCATTGACCATCAATGCATATTCTCCGATGGTCATTCCATAAACGATAGGAACAGGATGCATCCCGATAAATGATTTGTGCAAACTGTCTCTCACAGGTCCATCAACATAATGTCCGTTTGGATTTGGTCGATCCAATACAATCAATGGTTTATTGTTTTCAGCGCAACTTTCCATTACATAATGAAGCGTTGAAATGTATGTGTAAAAACGAACGCCCACATCTTGAATGTCATAAATAACCACATCTACATCTTCCATTTGAGATGGTTTTGGTTTTTTGTTATTTCCATAAAGGGAAATGAGCGGAAGACCAGTTTTTAAATCTGTTCCGCTGTATACTTTTTCACCAGCATCCGCATCACCTCTAAATCCATGTTCGGGAGAAAATACTTTTTGAATTGTGATTCCCATTGAAATTAAGGTGTCCACTAAATGTGAATTTCCAACCGTTGAAGTTTGATTTCCAACAATTGCCACTCTTTTTCCCTTCAATGAATCGAGATACAAATTCATTCTTTCACCTCCTAAAATCGGAATATTTGATTTGTATTTATCTTCAACCAATAATTCTTGGCTTTCATTTGGATCAGTAACAACATGTTTTTCCGCGTTGTTTTTTTTCTCTTGATACTCGTAATATTTCTTTTTGATGTTGCAGGAAAACATCAAAATCAACAAAATACTTTTAAGGCACAAAAGCTTTGCGTACTTTAGCGACTTATTAGTAAATACATTGAAATTCGAGTATTTCATAGCGAGAAAAATCCTTAAAAATGAGGTCGAAGGTAAGAAAGTTTCCCGACCTATCGTCCGCATTTCTATAATTAGTATCAGCCTTGCAATGTTAGTAAATTTGATTACTGTGGCGGTAGTCACTGGTTTTCAGAAAGAAGTGAGAGACAAAGTAATTGGATTTGGAGCACATGCGGTGGTTACAAAATCGGGTGAAGCTTCCATTTTTGAGAGTGATCCAATTTTAAAAGATCAAATTTTTTATCCTACGTTAGAATTATCGACAGAAGTTGAGCACATTCAAGCAGTTGCTTATAAACCAGCTTTGCTACAATCTGATGCTGATGGAAATGCAGCACAAGAGATTCAGGGAATCATGATGAAAGGTGTTGATGAGCGGTATGATTGGTCATTTTTCAAACAGCATTTAATTTCTGGACGTGTACCAAAAATTCAAAAAGATTCGATTTCTGATGAAATAATTATTTCAAAAAAAATTGCCAAAGATTTGAATTATAAGGTTGGTGATGAAGCGCGAACATTTTTTGTAAAAAATAAACCGATTAAGAAAATGTTTCAATTT
>JBFYPS010000334.1:0-2546 GCA_041303135.1 Crocinitomicaceae bacterium
ACCTCCGAGAGCTAATGCTGCAAAGTTGAGGATTAAGAAAAGTAAAGTCGGAAGCAGTTTTTTAGTCATCTGGTTTTTTTCTAAAGTTAACAATTTAAAGGCTGTTCAATTATGGATTATATTTGTAAAAATCCAGCAACACAAAGTGTATAAAATTAAGTGTCTCGTATTTTTTTTCATCTTGCAAGCCTTGCTGCATGTTGGGAACGCGCAAGTGAATTTGGATTCAATTGCCAAACCTAAAAAAGTATTTGGTTTTGTGCCTTTGTCAGATACTATTTCTGAAGATAAAAACGGTGTTTTTGTGCTGCCTTTGCTTTATTTTACGCCTGATACACGTTGGGCGGCTGGCGCAGCTGGAGTCTATTACTTCAAAGTCAAGCCGAAGATCCCAACAGAAGAGCTGCCGCGGGTTTCGTACCTTCAATTCTTAGCCGATTACACCCAAAACAGACAGCTAGACACCTGGGCCACCTGGCAGGTATTTACCCGCAATGAAAATTTCCTACTGAAGGGCGATATCAGATATAGAGATTTTCCAGATCGGTTTTATGGCATCGGAAACAATACCGACAAGACCCAAGAAGAGAAATACAGCTACAACTTATTTGTCTTGAAATCATTGCAATTAAAGAAAATTAAACCGGGCTTTTTCTTAGGCTTTGATTACGAATTCAGGTCTGAATTTAATTTTTCTCTTGCTCCGAATGGTCAGCTATCAGGTGGCAGTATTACTGGTAGCCAAGGTGGGGTAGGGTCTGCTCTGGGCTTGGTAAGCGTAATCGACACCCGAGACAACATCATTAATCCATACAAAGGCCGCTTGGCAGAAGTCTCCACTTACTTTTTCACGCAGCCCTTAGGTTCCACTTTTTCTTTTCAGGTCATCAATGGCGTTTACCAACAATATTGGCAACTCAAGCCCAAGCATATCCTGGCCTTTCAGTTCAAATCGCGCTTCTCTTTCGGAGATGTTCCTTTCTTAGATCTATCCACACTCGGCAACGACGACATCTTGCGCGGCTACCCCAAAAACCGTTTCAGAGACCGCCATTTTGCCGCAACCCAACTCGAGTACCGCTTTCCTTTGTGGTGGCGCTTTGGTGCGGTCGCTTTTGCAGGTGTAGGCGACGTCTTTGGCCCAAATTCAGATCTGAACACCCAAAACCTCAAATATTCAATAGGCACCGGTCTCCGCTTTGTCGTCGATCCCGCAGAACGCCTCAACATCCGCCTAGACTACGGCTACGGAACCGAAGGCGGTTACTTTTATTTTGTGGTTGGGGAGGCTTTTTAGAAGCGTTTCATGCGCCGAATGATTCACTTAATCACCGCAAAAATGCGGAGAAAAATTCATATATTTACCGCATGTTAATCCGTTCATGATGGCAAAATATATCTACGAGTATAACAACTGGCCTAACTTTACTTGGCAGCAAAATAGTATAAGCGCCATTTTGGGGGAGGTCCGTTTCTTGCAGGGAAAGATTACAGGGCAAATGAATATGCTAGGTTTTGCCACGAAAGAAGAGACTAATCTTACAACACTTACACTGGATGTAATCAATTCATCAGAAATAGAAGGTGAAAAACTTGATTACGATCAAGTTCGGTCGTCGATTGCACAACGTTTAGGTATCGACAAAGGCGGAATCTCTTCAAATAGAAATGTAGATGGCGTAGTGGAAATGATGCTTAATGCTACTCAAAATTACCAAGACTCACTCACAGATAAAAGATTGTTCGGATGGCATTCAGCTCTTTTTCCAACCGGATACAGTGGCATGCATCAAATTGAAGTAGGTCGTTATCGGACAGGTGAAATGCAGATCGTTTCTGGAGCGCTGGGAAAAGAGAAAGTACATTTTGAGGCAGTTCATTCAAGTAAGGTGAAAAATGAAATGGACTTATTCTTGAAGTGGTTCAATAACAACGCTTCTACGGATCCTGTTTTAAAAGCTGCTATCGCTCATTTTTGGTTTATAATTATTCACCCATTTGATGACGGAAATGGAAGAATGGCACGAGCCATTTCGGATTTAATGCTTGCCAGGGCAGATAGCTCAAACGAGCGTTTTTACAGTATGTCAAGTCAAATATTGATTGAGCGAAAAGAGTATTACAGAATTTTACAAAAAGTACAATATTGCAATGGTGATATCACAGAATGGTTGGTTTGGTTTTTATGCTGTCTTAAAAATTCGCTGCATTCGACTGAAAGGATTCTGGAAAAAATACTACGTAAAACTGAGTTCTGGAAAATTCATGAAAACACCATTATCAATGAAAGACAACGACTCGTTTTGAATAAACTTTTTGATGGTTTAGAGGGAAAATTAAAATCTTCGAAATGGGCAAAAATGACTAAATGCTCATCGGATACAGCACTTCGAGATATTAAAGATTTAATCGAAAAGGGAATATTGCGCCAAGAACTACAAGGTGGTCGAAGCACCAATTATGAACTTGCTGAGTTCTGATTTAAATTAAATTGCTTCGATCGAAGGCTGAATAATTACTCTACTTCAGCAGTTCAGCTTTGTAGG
>JBFYPS010000335.1:0-5945 GCA_041303135.1 Crocinitomicaceae bacterium
AGTTAAATATTGACCATTCGGTTTAGGGCCAAGCGCAGGAGCGTTCACGATGTAACCATAAGCATCAAGCAAAATATACAATGGCAAAGATTCAATATGATAAGCTTTGAAAATCGGATCATCTGCTTCTAATTCAAAAGTTTCCCAAGGCAAAGATTTGACTGTTTCCAATTGCTTTTTTGTCAGTTTATCATTTTTAACATAAACAGAAATGATGTTTACATCACCATTGTATTTAGCATAGATGGGAATCAAAAGTTCTAAATCTTTCGCAGATTCTCTCGTAGAAGGATCGAAAAAATGGATATACAAATGTTTTTTTGAATAATTTCTCAAAGAAACTGATTCACCGAATTGATTTTTAATTACAAAATCTGGTGCTTTAGAACCTGGGACTAATTCAGTTAATCGGTAAATCATATTTTTGGCAACAATACCATTGCTTTTAAATAGACTGTGATTTGCCACACTATCTAAAACACTTATAATATTTGTTTGAGGAAATTCGCCAGAATAAAACACTTCAGCCAAACCTTTGATCATAATTAATTCTCGAAGTTTAGTATTACCAGGTTTCATTGCACCAGACGGATTTTTGACTAAAGTTGGTTTCAAGGTGTATTCATCACCCAAAGCACGCATAATCAGTGATGGACTATTTTTCAAGAGGCCTAAATAAACTCGATTATTGACTTCCATCTCCAGTCTTGAAAAAATATTTTTATAAAATGATGAAAGGTAATCCATGTAAACATCTGATTCATAGATTACAGGTGCGTTATTTATGTAAAAATCAAATTTTTCATAGCGATTGCGAGTTCCTTTAAATTGAATATCATCTAAACCTGCGATAGTATATTTTACATAGGTTTTGAAAAAAAGACTTGTATCTAGTTTGTAGGCATTTTCAACGTTCATTTTGAATGTATCTAATTTCATTACAAATTCTAATCCATTGATTTGCTTCGTATAAAAATAGGTTCCTAAAAAATTATTTGTCCATCTATCAAAGCTTAAAATTTTATAGTTGATGTCTGTTGAATCTAAACCAAAGAAACTGATTTCAACAGAATTTCCATCAGGTCTATATGCATCATATTTATTTTTTGAAGGCATATATACTTCATATTTTGCGTTCGGTTGAATGTATAAAAAGCCTTTGTTTTTGTTGGATTTTAGAATTACTTTTTGCGTTTTTTCATTGAAAAAAGAGAATTTAAAAGTGCTGTCTTCCTCCACCATGGTGGTAGCAATTAAAGCTTCTCGCATAGAGAAATAATCTTCGATTTCGTACAATTCAATTTTTTGTCCAACGTATCCAGGAGCATAGCCTTTTACTTCGGTCGTTTTCTGACTGAAAGTAGATTGAATGATCGCCAACAACGCGATTGAAACCAATATATATTTTATTTTTTGCATATTTAGGAAACGAGTAAATGACTTTTTGTTACAAACTGTTCAATAATCCCGCCATTTTTTGAAATTTCTCGGACAATTGTCGCACTTATTGCAGATACTTCTGGGTCTGTCATATAGAAAACAGTTTCAATTTGAGCCAACTGATTATTCATTTGCGCGATTGATTTTTCATATTCAAAATCTTTGGTGTCACGTAATCCTCGCAAAATAAAGCTGGCATTAAGGTCTTTGCAAAAATCTACAGTTAATTTTTGAAATGATTTAACCGTTATTTTAGGTTCATTTGCATAAATTGATTCAATTTGAAATTTTCTAGAATCAAGAGAAAAATAAGCAGATTTTGTGGTGTTTATTCCAATTCCAATGACGATTTCGTCAAATAAAGGCAGTGCTTTTTTAATTATGCTTTCATGACCTTTTGTAAAGGGATCAAAAGAACCTGGGAAAAGTGCAATTTTTTTCATAATTGTCAAATTAACTGTTTGTTTCAGTAGCGTTTAACTCAATGATTTTAGTGTTGACTAAGAACGTAAAATATACATTTCCATATTGTTTGGTTAATTCAAACTGAGGAAAGTGTTCCAATTTAGTGCGTCGTCCATGTTCGATGATCACTAATCCATTTTCATTTAAAAGATTTCTTTCAAAGATTGTTGTAACCAAAGATTCATGAATCGGAGAATCATATGGTGGATCAGCAAATATTAAATCGTAGGTTTTGCTCGTTTTTTTCAAAAAATCACGAACATCAGCTCTGAAAACTTCAATATTTTCTTCCATTTTAACTTCTTGAACCAAGTTTTTAATGAATTTCACACAATTGAAATTTTGATCAACAGCGGTGATGTGTCCACTTTCTCTTGAAGCAAATTCTAATGTAATATTGCCAGTCCCAGCACACAGGTCCAAAATATCTAAATTGACCAATGAATATTTGTTTTCTAGAACGTTAAAAAGTCCTTCTTTGGCATAATCAGTTGTTGGCCTTGAAGGAAAACCTTTAGGTGCTGAAAATCTTCGTGATTTTAATATTCCTCTAATTATACGCAAGTTTGTTGGTATTTAAATGGTAAATTTTTTGTCTCAATGACTGAAACTTTTTGTAAATCTTTCAAATGCTTGATTTGATTCAAAACATTCTCTTTGCGATTTGAAGGAGTATCTACAGAATCATACATATACAATTGCAAATCTTCTTTTAAAAGTTCTTGTTGTTGTAAACTGAATGACAGATAATACAAAACATCTTCCTCATGCAAAGATTCAAAAGTATTGTAAAAAAGTAAATTCCCTTGTTTGATCATCAATATCAAGCAATGATGTTGATGTAAAACGATATGAACACTTGTTTTAAAAGTTGAATTTGAAAAAATACCTCTCATGAAAACCGATCCTTCATGTTGCATCACAATTCTAGGATAGCGAATCACAAAAAAAGATTTTGCCCATAGTGGAATTTCAAAAACATTGACCAATGAAAGCTCTGAAATGCGATTGTAATCCACATCATTTGAAATCATTTCTTTGGTAAAGCAAGCTTGAAAAATTGACTTTGCCGAACTTGAACCAAAAACATTCATTGGAACAAGAGTCGACAATGGGCTAAACCATGACAAAGAATAATCGTCATATTCTTTATTTACAAGTCCCTTTTCAGTCAAAAAAGTTTGAATTTGTTCTTTATATTGAAAATCTTTTTTTCCTTCAAATACGATTGCCCCAATTTCATTCACTGATTGGTCAATCATTTCCACCACATTCAACGAATGCTCAGAAAGTACAAAAACGAGGTGTGATTTCGCCATGATACAAAGCTACACTTTTTTGGAGATAAATTAAGACATTAAGATGTTAGGATTTTAAGATATTAAGACTTTAGATTGTCGTTTAGCTAGAGATTTACTCTAAAAAGTTGCGCAGCAACAACGAAAATCAAAGTCTTAAAGTTGCAAAGCAACGTGTCCTAAAATCCTAATATCATAAAGCGTAGCGGGTCTTTTTTTTAGACATTAAGATGCTAGGATTTTAAGATATTAAGACTTTAGATTGTCGTTTAGCTAGAGATTTACTGCTAAAAGTTGCGCAGCAACAACGAAAATCAAAGTCTTAGAGTTGCGTAGTAACGTGTCCTAAAATCCTAAAATCTTAAAGTGTAGCGAGTCTTATTAAATGATGATATGATGTTAGGATTTTAAGATGTTAAGACTTTAGATTGTCGTTTAGCTAGAGATTTACACTAAAAAGTTGCGCAGCAACAACGAAAATCAAAGTCTTAAAGTTGCGCAGCAACGTGTCCTAAAATCCTAATATCTTAAAGCGCAGCGGGTCTTTTTTAATTCTATCTTTGCAAAGTGAATCCACTAGAAAACAACAAGCGTGCATTTTCCCAGGAAATTGAGCATCAATTTGGTTTTGAGCCGGTTGGTGATCAGGTTTCTGCGATTAAGAAAATGGTGGATTTTACTTTTGATCAAACCAAAAATGGTGTTTTCATTCTTTCAGGTTATGCAGGAACTGGTAAAACAACTTTACTTGGGGCATTTGTAAAAGCGCTGGGGATTTTCAAAAAGAAAACAATATTGTTGGCTCCAACTGGTCGAGCAGCAAAAGTTTTATCAAATCGTTCTAAGAAACAAGCGCTCACCATTCACAAAAGAATTTACAGAAAGGAAACTGTCGCAGGAGGAGGAGTTCAGTTGGTTTTAGCGCCAAACTTATCTAAAAACACCATTTTTATTGTGGATGAAGCCTCGATGATTGGCGACTACAGCATGAATGATGATGGTTCTATTTCGGGAAGAAATTTATTGCAGGATTTGGTTAATTATGTTTTTTTTGGTGAGGGAAATCAATTGATATTTGTTGGTGATGAAGGACAGTTACCACCAGTTGGAAGTGATTTTTCACCTGCTTTGAATTTAGAATATTTGAGGAATTATTATCCAGAATTGAATTTGACAGTTTCGAAATTAAAAAAGGTATTGCGTCAAACTGAAGATTCTGATATTTTATTGAATGCAACCAGATTAAGAAACGCACCTGAAGGTAGTTTTCCATCTATAAAATTGACTCAAAAATTTGATTTAGTGAGTATTAATGGAGGAGAGTTACAAGACGAATTGGAAACGTCCTATTCGAATTTTGGATCAGATGAAACAATTGTAATCACTCGTTCAAATAAAAGAGCGAATCAGTATAACCAACACATTCGGAATAGAATTTTGTGGTTTGAGGAAGATTTGTGTGGAGGTGATATGTTGATGGTAGTGAAAAACAATTATTTCTGGTTGGAAGAAAAATCTGAAGCAGGATTTATTGCCAACGGAGAGATAATCAAGGTTTTGAGAATCATGAAGCGTGAAGAAATTTATGGTTTTCAATTCGCTAGAGCACGAGTTCAATTAGTTGATTATCCAGATATGGGAGATTTTGAAACCATGTTGTTGGTCGATACTTTGATGTCTGAAACACCTTCTTTGCCTCGAGATCAAATGAAAGCTTTGTTTTTTGCGATAGAAGAAGAATATCAGTATGAAAAAAACAAAAAAGTGCGTTATGAAAAAATCATGAAAGATCCTTATTTCAATGCACTTCAAGTAAAATTTGCCTATGCAATTACCTGCCACAAATCTCAAGGTGGACAATGGGCATCCGTTTTCCTAGATCATGGATATTTAACCGAAGAATTGCTCGATAAATCCTTTTTTAGATGGCTTTATACTGGTTTTACAAGGGCTTCAGAGCGATTGTGCTTAGTAAATTTTGATTCACATTTCTTTCAAAAAAACAAATAAAATCAAAAAGCAAGAAACCACTAGAAATCAGTTTACTATTCCTCGTTATTTAATTTCAATTGATTGATTTTAAAGGAGGCTTTCCCTACTGTAATTTTTGTTTTAGCAATTTCACTATTTAGACGGTCAATGACAATTTTTGCTGTTTGTCTATCCAAGTAAGTTCCAGCTAAAACATTCAATTCATCTTTCAATTGCATTAAAATCTCAACGGTTCTGAAAGCACTTAATATTTGGTTTTTAGACAAATTATATTTCTTCATCGCCGCCAAAATTTCCTCATTAGAAATTTTAAGATTACTCGTTACCGGATCAGTATAAGAATTGATTTCTAGCACTGTTTTTCGGTTTAAATTGATCAGTACTTCAGATTTTCTAAGTCTTTGAAAAGTAGTATCCATTCTAGCAACTAATCTTTCCTCTTCATTATCTCCTGGGTAACTTTTGAGTTCGATCGCCTGTTTGTCTCTAACTGTTTTAATACCATTCCATTTTCCAACTCCTTGTCCGCGTGCGATGACTGAAAACGGAATTTTTTTGTCTGTCAAAGATTCAAAAAATTGACGAACTGCAACGCTGTCTTTCGATTCTAACAAATTTCCGCTTAAATTCCACTGATCAGATGCAAATACATCATCCAAGGACAATTGAATTCGGGCATCGTAGTTGGGTTTTGCATCACAAAGATTAATGTGCAACATTACTTCATCCGCTTCATCAGAAAGTGCGCTA
>JBFYPS010000336.1:0-6040 GCA_041303135.1 Crocinitomicaceae bacterium
ATATTATGTAAGAATTTTGAATCACTTTTACGGAAATTTGTGTGGTTGATTGAATTTTTCGAATCGAAAATTCAGATTGTTCAGTCGTATCATTTTTTATGTAAAAACATTTATCCCAAACAAATCAAAATCATGCAAATAGAAATCGGAATTACAGATCTTAATCGTCAAGAAATTACCAATAAACTGTCAATCATTTTGGCAGATGAAACCGTTTTATACGTCAAAACAAAAAATGCGCATTGGAATGTTGAAGGTCCAGATTTTTACGACAAACATAAATTTTTCGAAACTCAATTTGGTCAATTGGATGAATTGATAGATGCTGTGGCTGAACGAATTCGTTCAATTGGACATTACGCGCCAGCAACTTTGAAATCCTATTTAAGTTTGACTCGATTGACTGAGCAAACGAGCGAAAAAAATGACAGTCAGGGATTTATCAAAGAATTGTTGGAAGATCATCAAAGTATCATTTTCAATCTACGCGAACACATTGTCATTTTTGCAGACGAACTTCACGACATTGGAACGAGTGATTTTATCACAGGATTAATGGAAACGCATGAGAAAATGGCTTGGTTTTTACGTTCACATTTAAATAAAAACAAATGTTAATCGACTACGACTACAATTTTTTAGGAATGCATCTAGGTTGGTGGTTCTTATGGGGAATTTTACTTCTTTGGATTTTTGTAGTTCCTTATGATTTACCTGGACAAAGAAACAAGAAAATTTCGCCAATTGATATTCTGAAAAGTCGATATGCTTCAGGTGAAATTAGCTATGAAGAATTTCAAGAAATGAAAAAATACTTGTAGGAATTTCAAAATTCTAATCAAATTTAAATTATGTGTTTTTCAGCAAGTGCAAGTTTTACAGCAGGTGCTGTTTTAACCGTTATTGGAATTGTTTCAATTACCAAAACAAAAGATCCTTCACATCTTCTATTTGCTAGTATTCCATTGCTTTTTGGAATGCAGCAAATAGCTGAAGGATTCCTTTGGGTTACCTTGCCAAATCCAGAATATGAACCAATCCAAAAACTTTTTACATACATTTTTCTGTTCTTTGCACAAACACTTTGGCCGATTTGGGTACCTTTTTCAATTCTACTTTTGACACCAAAATTGTCAAGAAAATTTTCGGCTAAGGTTCTGGTTTTTTGTGGTTTGGTGGTAGGAATTTGTTTGGCTTTTTGCTTGGTAAATTTTAATGTCAGCGCCAAAATTGTGGAACAACACATCGTTTATTTACAAGATTATCCCAAATCTTTCAGGATAGTTGGCATTATTTTATACGTTTTGGCTACAATCTTTCCTCCATTCTTTTCAAAAATCAAATACATGTGGTTGTTGGGCGCAACGGTATTGATTTCATATATCATCACCGCCATATTTTATGACCATTATTTGCTTTCGGTGTGGTGCTTTTTCTCTTCAGTAATAAGTTTGTCGATTTATTTAATCATTACTGAACTTTCAAAAAATCAAATGAAACAGGTTTAGTCAATTGACTAGAAAAGAGATAAATTTGAAATCCTTAAATCTTTGAAAATAAATTTTAAATTATAAAAAGCGTCCTGTAATAAGACATTTAATCTTTAAATTTGTAACCAAGAAAAAAACTTGATATGTCGCTTAATTTGAATGTTTTTCAATCGTTTCCAGTGCTTAAAACAGAACGTTTGACTTTGAGAGAAATTAGAGTTACAGACGCCGATGAAATCTTTGAGATGCGTGCAAGTGGCAGAGTCAATCAGTTTATTTCACGACCGAATATGGGGAAACTAACTGATTCTGTTTCATTGATTGAAAAAACAATTCTAGCATTTGAAAATAAACAAGCAATTGGTTGGGCTGGAATTTTGCGTGAAAACAATGAAATTATTGGCACTTGTGGATTCAATCAGATAGATTTCAACAACATGAGAGCTGAAATTGGCGGTGAACTTTCAGTTGATTTTTGGGGCAAAAATATTGCTGTGGAAGCAGTGAAAGCAATCGTTCATTTTGGATTAGAAACGTTGAATTTACATACAATTGAAGCCAAAGTTTCGCCAAATAACAGAGGAGCAATTTTTTTGTTGGAGGAAATTGGTTTTAGGAAAGAAGCACATTTTGTTGACAGAATTTTTTACGACAATCAGTTTTCCGACATGGCAGTATATACATTAATCAAAGGAAACGAAAATTTAAATATTTGATTTTTAGAATTTTATTTTTTTCAAAAAGTCAATTGCAATCAAATTAAATTCTTTCGGCTGATCCACATTAACCACATGACCACAATCTGAAATCACGTGCAATCTTGAATTTTGATGGTCTTTCACCAATTTCGAAATCGATGGCAAAAAAAGATGATCTTCGGCGCCCATCACATATAAGGTTGGAATTTTCGATTCATTGATTCTGAAAAAATGCAATAATCCATTGACTTTTGAAACCAAATTAAACCAGCGCTTGAATTCCTTCTGATACAATTTCTTGGCTTCATTGATGAACAAATTGCGCGATTCTCGATGTTTTTTTTGAGGCATAATTACCAATGCAAACATTTTGTATAGCAGTAAATAAGGTAGAACTGATTTCAATAAATTGCCAGTGTGCATTAAAATTTGACTTTTGATATTTAATTTCATCACAGCTCCGCCCATAATCATTGAAGAAACCATCGCAGGAAATCGTTCCGCTAATTCACGGATAATAATTGTTCCTAGCGAAATCCCGATGAAATGCGATTTCGTTATTTTTAAGTGGTTCAAAACTTCAATCACATCATTTCCAATTGAATCAAAAGTGTAATTGCGTTTGTTTTTCCCAGATTTAGATGCTCCGTGACCGCGTAAATCGAGCAACAAAACATTAAATTCTTTCTGAAAATCTCGGATTTGTTTGTACCAAATCGAACTACTTCCACCAGCGCCGTGCACAAAAGTGACCCAAGAGGCATTCGGTTGGTGGGGATATATTTGATAGTTTAACACTACTCTACAACATTAAATTTGCGAATATGTTTAGAAAATCTTCCACTTATTTTCAATTTTGTTTAAGTTTGAAATAACTTTAATTCAAATTGATGCTTCAAAAGCTACTTACTATTATTTTTTGTTGTTTAAGTTGTATTTCAATTGCGCAAAACGAAAACAGTGCAGCCAATTTTTTAAGTCAACTCATCCAAATCAAATCCGATTTTGGTCAAGAACAAAATGCCATTAATTTCATCGAAAATTGGGCGCAAAAAGAAGGATTTTACACCACGAAATTGAATACAGGCGAATCGTCTGATAACATCATTGTTTCCATTTTCCCACTCAGTTTACACAAACCGAATGTTGTTTTTACGAGTCATTTGGATGTTGTACCAGTTTCGGATACAGTCAATTGGAAATTTCCTCCATATTCTGGTGCGATTCATCAAGACACGATTTGGGGCAGGGGAGCGATCGACTGCAAAGGATTGGCGGTGATGCAATTGTATGCATTGAAAAAATGGAAAGATTCTATCAATCAAAAAGATTTTCCGTACAATATTTCGTTTTTAGGTTTGGTAGAAGAGGAAAACAAAAGCAACAATGGCGCTGCGTTTATTGCAGATCGATATATGGATACTTTGAATCCAATGGTAATTTTTGGTGAAGGCGGCGCAGGTTTAGACCATGTGTTGAAATCGGATCCTAATCAACCGATTTTTGGTGTTTCGGTTGCTGATAAAAGTTTACTTTGGCTGAAATTGGAAGCCAAAAGTTATGGTTTTGGTCACGGTGCTGTGCCTTCAGAATTGTATGCCAACAAACGATTAATCAAAGCATTAATAAACTTGATTGACGAAGAAAAACATTTCGTTTTCAACGACTTGGTGAAAAGTATGTTCCACAATTTAGGAGAACTTGAGGGAGGAACAAGGGGATTTTTCATCAAACGTATTTATTGGCCGATTTTCTGGCCCTTGGTGAAAAAGAATTTCCGCGAAGGACAACCATTTCATTCCTTGGTTGACAACACCATTTCCATCACCAAAATCGAAAGTTCTTCGACAGCCACCAACCAAATGTCAGACAGAGCAGCTGCTTATTTAGATTGTCGTTTATTGCCCGGCGCGGACGTTGAGAAATTTATCAAAAAACTAAAACGCACCACCTTGTTTCGCGTTGATTTTGAAATTCTCTACCAAGGACCCGCAGCGATTCAAAGTCCAGAAACCATTTTCTTCCAAAAAATGTGCGAAGCCATCAAAGAAGTTCACCCAGGCGCAGCCACAGTTCCCATCTTATTCCCAGCCTCCACCGACAACAACTTTTTCCGCCAAAAAGGCATCCCAGTCTACGGAATAATCCCCAGCTTATTGAACCAATCCCTTTTCGAAAGCGTCCACAACCAAAACGAACGCATCGGAGTCAACAACCTCCAAAAAGGAATCGACGTATATTTCCATTTCCTAAAATCCCTCCCACCAAAAAGATCATTATAAATCAAACATAACCAAATTCATAGTACCAGAGGTACTAAATACGCTTAAATCTGCAATAATATAATGTAAATCATGGTGCCGGTAGGCACCAAATAAGGTTAACAAAGGTTCCCATAACCGTTGCGAAAATCTGCAATAATATAATGTAAATCATGGTGCCGATAGGTACCAAATAAGGTTAACAACAGTTCCCATAGCCGTTGCGAAAATGTGCGATAATCGAACGTAAATCATGGTGCCGGTAGGCACCAAATATGGGTAGCAACGGTTCGCAGAACCGTTGCGAAATAAAACGATAATCGAACGTTTTTGGCATGTATTTTTGATTCAAAAATCATGACAAAAACCCACACATAAATTCAAAAAAAATACGATAAATTGACAATTAAATGACATTTAAAACAACCATAAACCTTAGCTTTGCTAAAAATATTCTAGCAATGTACACAAGACCAAGAAGAAACCGAAAAAATGCTGTGATCCGTTCCATGGTGGAAGAAACCAAATTGGGCGTTGAAAACTTGATTTATCCCATTTTTTTATTGGATGGAAAAGGCATCAAAACCGAGGTAAAATCCTTGCCAAATAATTTTCGTTGGTCTTTAGACATGCTGATTCCTGAAATCGAAGCTTGCATGAAATTGGGCGTAAAAACCTTTGATTTATTCCCCGCCGTGGACGAAAGCTTGAAAGACAAAATCGCCTCTTATAGCTACGCTTCCGACAATTTCTATTTGGACGCCATTCGAAAATTGAAAGCAGAATTTCCAGAAATGGTGATTATGAGCGACGTCGCAATGGATCCATATTCTTCCGATGGTCATGACGGTTTGGTGGAAAATGGCGAAATTGTGAACGACAAAACCTTGCCAATTCTAGCGAAAATGGCGATTGCACAAGCTCAAGCAGGTGTAGATATCATCGGGCCGTCAGACATGATGGACGGACGCGTTGGTTATTTGCGTGAAGAATTAGACGAAGCAGGTTATGAAAACACGAGCATCATGTCTTATTCGGTTAAATATGCGAGCGCTTTTTACAATCCGTTCCGTGATGCATTGGATTCTGCGCCAAAATCGGGCGACAAAAAAACATATCAAATGAATCCCGCCAACAAACGCGAAGCCTTGCTAGAAGCCGAATTGGATTATTCTGAAGGCGCGGACATGTTGATGGTCAAACCAGCATTGTGTTACTTGGATGTAATTCATTTGTTGAAAGAAAATTTCAATATTCCCATTACCGCTTACAACGTGAGTGGCGAATGTGCGATGGTTTACGCCGCAGCGCGCAACGGTTGGTTGAATTACGAGCCTGTGATGTACGAAATGCTATTAAGCATGCGAAGAGCCGGAGCAGACGCTATTTTGACCTATTTCGCGAAGGATTTTGCGGAGATGGTGAAGAAGTAGACGTACGATTTTTTAGATTAAAATGTTAGCTTTTAAAGATTTGTGTTTTTGCAGATAATTGATATATTTGAGATTAAAGAATCGCAAAAGTTAGACTAATACAACCGATTTTAGGCCTATAAGTCCCAATTTATGAGACATATAAATAAGTTATTTAC
>JBFYPS010000337.1:0-10441 GCA_041303135.1 Crocinitomicaceae bacterium
TTGCTAACATCATTCATAGATTTATCATCTACCCCCCAAGAAACCAAATCTAACCATTAAATTCCAAAAAAAACCAAAAACCAACCAATTTTTAATCAATCAACACAAATCCCCTAAACAATTAAAAATTAAACATTTAGTTCAATCCACCTTCAGCACTTTCTCCATCCCAACAACTTCTCCGTTTTCATTCAAAATCTGAACGAAATACAAACCATTTTGCAATAGTTTCATTGAAATGATTTCTTCAAAATCTGCGTTGTTTTTCTCGGAGATTTTTTTCATTTGTTGGTCGTAGAGTATCAATTTGGCGGCTGCGGGAAGGTTGGTGATGGTGATTTCATCGTTCGTTGGGTTGGGCACGATGTTGAATTTGGTCAATTCATTTTCTGAGATGCTGGCGAAAATGCCGTTGTAGCAATCTGTATTTTGCGTTGGGTTGATGAGGGTAAAGTCAAAATCAGCAGATTCAAAGCAAAGCAGGTAAACGGGAAGTGTTTCGTCAATGATGCCAGTCACATAGGAATATCTGAAAGATTCGAAACCGCCAAAAGATCCGAATTTTGCGTTGACCATAGCGAGTTTTGAGAAAACCACCGTGTCAGGCGCGGGAAAAGAATTTTCGATAGGCGTTCCGTCTGCTTGGCAAGCGATGAGGTAAATGTCGTCCAACATTGTTCCGTTGTAATCGTGTGGCGTGATGGCGTCCACTTTCACATAAGCCGTTTCGACTTCACTTGTCATGAAATTGGTGTGGTCGCCTAAATTCCAAATTTCGCCGATGCTTGGATTGAGTTTGAACGCGAAATAGAAAGCGCCATTGTCGGAAACAAAAATGGAATCGTTGCTTTTGTAGGTGTAATAATTGGGCAAAGCCACTTCGCCAGAAAATATATAAGTATCAGGACCTGTATACAATTTCGATTCCTGAAAACGTTTGATCATTTGACAATTTTTGCCGTAAATCGTGGTATCGCCGACGTAAGTGTTTTTTTGGTAGCCACCTGAAAATCCGTCAGAATAAGTGTAATGCCAAGTGGAAGCGCTGTCGAGCCAACGGTAGCTTTGTCCAAAAGCAGTGGTTGAAATTAAGCAAATTAAAAGGAGAAGTTTATCGAATCGAGTCATGGTTCTAGATTTTTGATTTCTAAATTAACGTTTTTATTTTTTCAATGGTTGGCTGTTCAGTATTTCAATGAGTTGATTCGCTTTTTGAGTGCCGATGAGCAATTTGCGTCCGTCTTTGAAAACGAGCTGCAAACCTGTTTTCCCTGCAATGTTGAAAGCGCGGTTGTTCCCAAATCCACGGATTCCGTAGCCGCCGTATTCTGATAACGGTTTGTATTGTCGCACTTCGGCGGTTTCGATGTCGGTCCAAAGGTATTTTCTGTATTTCAAATGCAAGGGAAAAAAGCGCACGTAAATCGCTTCTTCGGTGACGTTGGTTTCCAATCTAAACACAAAAAACAGCGCTGAAATCGATGAAATCGCGATGGTGCTAAAAATCAATCCACTGTCGCTCATGGCGTTGTCGCCAAAAGGGATTTTGTAAATGAGTTGTTGGACGCAGCCGTACAAGAAAAGTCCGGTGGTCAAAACGAAAAAAGGCCAAATCCACCATTGGTTGAATTTTTGCTTTTCGCTGAAGAGGATATTTTTTTCCATTGTTATAGTTTTTAATCAATTCGTTTGGGACGTTTTTCAAAATTTCCGCCACAGTTTGGACATTTTTGATTCAAAATATGTTCGACGCAATCGACGCAAAAAGTACATTCATAAGAGCAAATCATTGCTTCATCGCTTTCTTTCGGAAGCGGTTTTTGACAATTTTCACAGTTCGATTTAAGTTCTAACATCTTATTTCAATTTCACTTTCTTCACTTTTTCCTCCGCGTCTTGGGTTCTGTAAGTGACTTTGATTTCTTTCGTTTTCACTTTTTCAACCAAACCTTTGAAGTTTTTCAGCGCTTCTTCTTGTTCTTTGACAATCGGATCATCATGCGGAATTGTTCCTTTGGTTTCGGTGCCAAACAAACCGTATTGGTTGAAAGATTCGGGTAAATCTGGCAATTGCCAATCCCAAATCGGGAACGAATAAATCGATTTCCACTTTTTGTCTTGGTAGGTGTAAATCTCCCAAGTGTTTAAATTTGACCAATCTGCCCAATTCACCACGAATGAAATTTCATCTGTTCCATCGCCATTTAAATCGCCTTCATTTTTCATAAAAGCCAAACCCAGCAGTTGCGGATTGTCGGAAATAATCAAGGTATCAATTTTCGGATTGTCGGAAAGCGCAAATGAAAATGGTTTTTTCTCGGACACCAAAAAGACAAAATCGCCGTATTCGGGCATGTTTTCGTAATATTTCGGTGATTCTTGGTTGTCTATTTTACTGAAATAATGTTCGATTAATTTTTCTTTTTTTCCATCGCCATCAAAATCACCTTCGATGATGAAGCGGTAACCCAAAATTGGATTTCCAAGATTGAGTGTGTCTATTTTGGTGGTGTCGTCTAATCTGGTTTTAGTTACAATTAAATGTGTGCTTGGTTTCAAACGAAATGAAAACAAGGCGCTGAGCGTCAAAATCAGAAGTAGATATTTTTTCATGTTTGTCAATTTGCCTTGTAATTATTTATAGCTTAAAATACAATGTGTTAGCGCTTGATTTTTCATAGTAAAAGTACAATATTTTTTTTGCAAAATGGGTACTTTTTTTACAAAAAAAAGGATGCCAAAATTGACATCCTTTCCTTTTATTTTATGTTCGTTCTAGTACGTCAATTGCTCTAAGCGCATGTCTATTTTTTTCTCTTTTTTAAAATATTCTGTAACAGAAATATAACCTGGTTTTGCTGGTTGCAACCACCAATACTTTGAAGTACAATTAATTGGTACGCGACTATTTGTCATTTTACCACCCTTGATAGAAATTACACCAACCATAACGTCTGCTTTGGATGTTGCTTTTTTCTCTGTTTTACGATCTGCATCGATGTACACAATTTCGAAGTTGTCTTTCGCTTTATCACCTGATGTAAAAGAATAGTCAAAACCACCAATCGATTTGATATAATATCCTAAAGTGGTTGTACCATACATTCCCATTCCAGAAGGTAAAAGAACACTTGTATATTTCTTCTTAACCAATTTAAAGTCAACCAAACTTTTATTTTCATCAAATTCGATTACGACCATATTGGCAACCCTAATTTCCATCGCTGAGGCATCAGAAGAACCACCTGCTGCGGTTGCGAGTACTTTCATGGCAACACCTCCAGCACTTACCTGTTTTATAAATTGTTCTCCAATCATGAAAATGTGTCCGTTTTTAGAAATTACAACATCATGAAAGAATACGTAAAATGGGCGATCTCCTTTTTTGTCTTCAGGATCTATTTCATTTTTGAATTTATCAATGTCACCTTTCCATTTGTATTCTTTTTTATTTAGTTCTTTTCCTGAAAGTGAGAATTCTTGCAAATAGAGTCCCTGGCTTTTGTCTTTAAAAATATCGTCTTTTGGTTTGTAAAATTCACCCACTATATAAATTGAACCTGTTTCTTCATTGACAAATGATTTCAACAAAGAACGTAAACCTGTAGCTTCATTACCCAAAGGCATTTCTTTGATTAATTTTCCAGATTTTGAATCTAACAACAAGCAATACATGGTTACATCTCGCGTCATCAAGTTTTTCTTTTTAGAAACTGTAGCGGACAATATATTTGCAGAAACATCATTGATTTCAACAAATTCTAATTCATCTGAGGTTTCTTTTGAACTATATTTCCATAGTACTTCGGCGTTGTTGTCATAAGCGACAATTTCGTAACCCGTTTTTTTGTTTTTGGTGAATGTTGAACGCACAAAACCATCTTTTCCATTTGGATAAATGTTGACGTTTTCAGTTGCGCTAGCAATATTTTGTTGAACCTTTGCCAAATCCCATCTGCTGATATCATCAGTTGCGATTTTTTTGGATCCTGTCGCTTTTCCTGAACGATCGAATGTAGCAAATTCATATCCCGTTTTAGAATCATAGAAGTGAATCATAAATGCAGTTCCGTTGTAAACCATTTCAAGTAAAACAGTGTTTTTTGGTCTGATAATTTCAAAACTTTTGGTTACGTTGTAGTTGTCATCGTACATTTCAACTTCATACGCATTTGTTTTTTTATCAACTTTTTCTTTTAGATAGAAAATGTAATATCCAACCAATTTGTTGTTTTCAATAATTTCGCCTGCGTCTTTGGCACTTTTAAAATTTAGGACATTTGGAACACTTGCATTCTGCGCAAAGACAGAAAAAATGCTCATAAATACGAGTAAAGTTGTTAATTTGATTTTGTTCATGATTATTTGATATTTGGGTTTAAAAATTTTAATCGTTCAGTGGCATATAAGTGAGTTTCAACTTCTCTTAAAATCCAGTAAATATTATTTTTTTGAATATCTGGCTTTGTTGTTAGCCAAAGTGCTTCAAAATTGTCAAATTTTTTGGTGTCCATGAATTCAATAAGTTGAATTAAGGAAGCGTAAGGTGATGAAGTACTTTGATTAATAATAAAATTGCTAAATTCATTAGCTAAAATCTTACAATCTGCAGGGGAGAGCGTATAAATAAACGCACAAACTCTATCTAGGTCTTCAGGTTGTTTGGGATTTTGAGTCATGATATATTTCCCTACAGTTCTTCTCTCTTTGAAAAAACCGATGCTTTTCAATGTTGCGGTTAAAATTTCGTAGCCAAAATCGTCTTTTGGAAAATGCTCAATGTGCTTGCAAGCATAATAAAATGTCAAAGTTAGATTTTTGTTTTGCAAAGAGGTTTTCAGGATTTCTTTGCTGATTAATTGCAATTCAGTGTCTCTGTTTTCGTTTTCTTGTCTTTTGTAATGCTCCAACAGGGTATCCATTTTTTCCATTTTTGCCAATCTTACAAACCTGTCACGGTCATAAGGATGCGTTGCTAAATATGGCTTTTCATCTTCATCTTCTTCAAAACTTCCCAAGGAACCTTCGGCAGAATATTCGGTTGTTTTTAGAGCGATGTTTGGGAATTTGTCCAGTTTTAAGCAAGTTACTAAATCGAAAGGCTCGCTCCAATTGTGCGTCTGATCTTCCATCGCTTCAAACATACTTAAAGCAGCAGGTATGTTAAATTGCGCATTTTTGATGTAAATTAATCCTAACGAATCCGCTGAAAACTCATGATTTCTAGAAACTTCTCTTGATTCCATCAGTCTGGGAATAAGTAATTTATTCAAAGCAGAAGCTCGTCCATATTCATCTCTTAAAATAGAGTTTATTTCTCTTTTTAAGGAATCATTTGTTTCGTATTTAACAGATTCAATCAATGATTTCTCAACGTGTTTTAAGGTATTGTGTGCTATTTCATGCGCCAAAACCAAGGCTATTTCTGAGTCGTTTTTCAAAGAATAGAGCAATCCTAAATGGACGAATACAACATGGTCACCCATGGTAAAAGCATTGAAGACAGTTGATTTACAAATGACCAATTGGGTGTTTTGAGGAATCGAAGGATTTGCTTTTAAAATTTGTTGAAATGTGGCATTCACTTTTTCAAACAAAGGTCCTTCCATCACAATCTCTGAAGCCTTTAGTAGCGCTAACTCATAATCAATTTTTTGCTCATGTTTTTCTTGGAGCAAATCATTTTGTTTTCTCGACAAAACTGGATTTGAAGTAAATTGATTTTTTTCTTCAATCAATTGATTTTTGATGGATGAAATTTTTAAATCCAGCGTTAAACTGTCTTGTGCCCAAGATAAATTAGAAAAGATGAGCAATAAGTAAAAAATAGGTTTCAAGCTTTTTTTTTCTAAAATTAAAAATTATAATTTGGTTGATGCCAAAAATCCAAAAAAAAAATGCGGCACTTCGATATTTAAGTGATTTTATCCGTTACAATCACTTAAGCCCCCGATTTATCTACTTTTACTCCGCAAACGGAAACAGCAATCGAAATGCTTCATTGATCGCTTGATGTAAAACAGTTGCGTGATTTTCTTTGTCTAATCGCATGAAATTCACGGTAAAATCTTTGGAACTTGATTTAATCAAAGCCTTGTAAAACGAATTGGCATCTTTCACCATGATTTTGGGCTCGTCGGATCCAACGGCGATATACACGTAAACATTCGTATAATCTGTTTTAGCAATGGTGTTTTCTGCTGATTTCAAAAGCGATTCATCGTCCCACCACAAACTGGGGCTCACAATCAAATAGTGATTGAAAAGCGTTGGTTTTTTCAGTAAAATCTCGGAGGCCAAAAGTGCACCCAAAGATTGACCAATCAAGTAATTTTCTTTCGTCGTTTTGTAGTTTTGGGTGACAAAAGGCTGCAATTCTTTTTCGATGAATTGAATGAATTTTTCAGAACCGCCTGTGGTTGGAAATTCTTTTTTCAAATCAGCGTTGGTTGTCGGGAAAGTAAAATCTCGTTTGCGATCCACGTTGGCAATGCCTACGATAATCATTTCTGGCATCGTGTATTGCATGTTGAAAAACTGCGCCAAACCAACGATGTGCAGAAAATCTTCGTGCGCCGATCCGTCCAACAAATAAATGACAGGATAACTTTTGGAAGTGTCGTATTGCGTTGGTAAATGGATGTTTAACGTGCGTTTCTCTCCTAAAATCGTCGAATTTATTTCTCGGATTTCACCAATCACAAAAGGTTTTTTGTCCGCTGAATTTACTTGCGAAAAGCCGTTTTTGGCAGTCAAACAAATCACAATAAGCGCAAATACTTGAAAGTATTTCATAAGGTTTTGGTGTTAGATGAATGTTGACGTGAAACTCTATAAACTTGGATTAATTCTTCAATCCAGCCAATTTTTCGTAATTCAAAATGGTGATTTTTCCGCCAGCCACTTCGATGTATTTTTCTTCTTTGAAATCGCTCAAGGTTCGAATCACGGTTTCTGTCGCGGTTCCTACCAAATTCGCTAAATCTTCTCGAGAAACATTCATGCTGAAAGTCGTTTCGTCTTCTTTTTTGTATTTGTCAGAAAGATTCACCAAGGCTTCCGCAACTCTTTTTCGCACAGAATTGTACGCCAATTTCACCAATTGTTTTTCTTTTTCAATCAAATTGTCGGAAAGAATTTCAATGAATTTTTTGGAAACTTCCGCGTTTTTATAAATCAGCGCAAAAAAGTCTTCTTTTGGAATCATGTAAATTTCAGAATCTTCCAATGCGGTTGCCGAACTGTTGTATTTTTCGTCTTTCAACAAGGAAATGAATCCAAAAAAGTCGCCTTCGTTGTGCAATTCTGTGATCAATTCTTTCCCCAATTCATTCGTTTGGTAAGATTTCACTTTTCCTTTGTGAATGAAGTAAATGCCTTTCGGATAATTTCCTTCTCTAAAAATTTCGTCTTTCTTTTTGTACAATCGAATGTCGCGTTCTTCTGACAATTTTTTCAATGAATCAATGCCTTTGGCTTCCTGAATGAAATCGTTGATTCCGTGCAAGTTTTTGGTGAATTCTTTCTTTAAAATGTCATTTTTCTTCAAGCGAATTTCAATCGCATTCAGCAATTCAACGTCGTCAAAAGGTTTGGTCAAATAATCGTCGGCGCCCATTTCCATTCCTTTTCTGAAATCGCTTCTTTCTGCTTTGGCAGTTAAAAAGATGAAAGGAATGCTGGCAGTATTTTCGTTTTTGGAAAGCATGTGCAATACGCCGTGACCATCCAAAACCGGCATCATAATATCACAAATAATCAAATCTGGCTGATGTTGTTGTGCCAATTCTACGCCTTCTTTTCCATTGACAGCAGTGATTACATCATATTGCGCCAACATCAAAATTTCGGATGTATTTTCTCTCACATCTGGATTGTCTTCGATCAGCAGAATTTTTTTCATTGTTATTGTGGTATAATGATGGTAAATGTTGTTCCTTTATTTTCTTGGCTTTCAAAATCGATGGTTCCATTCATCAATTCTGCGTATTTGGCGATGATGCTCAAACCAAGTCCTGTGCCTTGAATGTGTGTTGCGTTGTGTCCGCGGAAAAAGCGTTCGAATAAATGTTTTTGGTCTTCTTTCGAAATTCCAATTCCATGATCTTGCACAGAAATTTTGAATTTTGAATCTTCAATCGATGATTTGACGTCGATGATTCCTCCTTCAGGAGAAAATTTAATCGCATTGGAAATCAGATTGAAAAGAATGTTTTTCAATAGTTTTTTATCCAAATTCCCGATGGATTCTCCTGTGTGGTTGTATTGAATGATTTGATTATTCACCGCCAAAAACTCCATTTCTGAAATAATCTCAGAAATATAGGTGTGAATATTTAGCATTTCAGGTAAATTCTCAATTTTTCCTTCTTCCAATTTGCTGACAGAAAGGAAATCATTCAAAATATCTGTTAAGTTGTGAATCGAACTTTTGATTTTCCCCACGTGTTTCGCTTGACTCGTTTTGTCGTTGTTTTCACCATATTTGGTAACCAATGAAAGGGAAGTCAACATCGTGGTAAGTGGCGTTCTGAATTCATGTGAAGCCATGGAAACAAAGCGTGTTTTGAGTTCGTTCAATTCTCGTTCTTTTTCAAGCGAATTGTGTAATTCAACTTTTGTGATTTCCAATTGTTCAACAGCTTCTTCCAGAATCAAGGTACGATTTCGCACTTGTTTTTCAAGCTCCTCTGAATAATTTTTCAATTTTGCTTCGGCTTGTTTTCTCAAGGTAATATCTACTATAAAAGCAATGACGAAATTTTTTCCAGCACTCGTATAAGGACTCAAACTAATTTCGAGCGGAAATTCTGAACCATCTTTTTTTAGACCGAAAAGTTCTCGACCGCTTCCCATGGTTCTTGCTTGTGGAGCGTTACTGTATTCCGTTCTTTGATGAACATGTTTTTCAGCCAATCGTCGAGGAATTAAAATCTCGATTTTTTGACCGATCAGTTCACCTTTATCATAGCCAAAAAGTTTTTCAGCACTCGGATTCACTCTGGTGATTTCACTTTCTCCATTTACTACCAAAATTCCTTCCGCAGCGAACAAGAAAAGCGCATCCGTGCCTTCTTTACTATCCATATTTTTTATCGAAGATATATTCATTGCGAATTTAAGGATTTTGACAAACCGCGAAGATATTTTTTTGATTTTTAATTAAAAATGACATTTGTCATGTTTACCATTGAGTGCACTCATTTATTTTTCATCTGATAAGCAGCAATTTTGTCTAAAAATTTAGAATCATGGAAATCGAAATAGCAAGTTCAAGAACAATCAAGGAAATTCAAGATGAATTCAACCAAAAATTTCCGTATTTAACGCTTCAGTTTTTTGGTTTAAATTCTGCGGCAACTAATTTGTTTTCAAAGGAAAACAGAATTGAGAACCACAATCAAACCTTGGGAGAATTGTATGTTTTGGATCATTCAGGAATGGTGAATGTAAATGGTCATGTAAAAGTGGATACGCTTGAAAATCAGTTTTTAGATGAATTTCAAATTCCAATTCAATTGTATAGAAAATCAGGAAATCTTTGGTTGCAAACGATAGAAACCAATCATTGGACACTTTCAGAGCAAAATCGCCACGGCGAAGAAATGGACAGAAGTCTAGAAGAACCACAAGAAGATTTTGATCAATTCAGAGAACAACGTTAGTTTTTTGCTTGACCCAGGAAATTTGAACGTTTGATAAATCCGCTCAACATGGAATTTAAAGAATATACATTAGATGAATCACAAAAGGTAGCTTGTTACCATTGTGGTGAAAGTTGTCAATCTGAAATCGTTCATTTTGATGAGAAAGAATTTTGTTGTGATGGCTGTAAAACAGTGTACGATTTGCTGAAAGAAAACAGCATGTGTACGTATTACAACTTGAATGAAAATCCAGGAATTACCTTAGGAAAAGTCATCAATTCTGGAAAATACGATTACCTCGACAACGAAAACATCAGCAGTAAATTGGTGCGTTTTTCGGATGAAAATCAAGTGCATATCACTTTTTTCATTCCTAAAATCCATTGCAGTTCTTGCATTTGGTTGTTGGAGAATTTACACCGTTTGAATCCTGGAATTGTCAGTTCAAATGTCAACTTTCTGAGAAAAGAAGCGACGATGATTTTTGATCCGAAGTTGGTGAAATTGTCAGAAGTAGCAACCTTGATGGCGCACATCGGTTACGAGCCGTTGATTAATCTAAATGATTTAGAAGAAAAAACCGAAAAGAAAACCAATAAAAACCAAGTATTGAAAATTGGTTTGGCGGGATTTTGTTTTGGGAATATCATGATGCTCAGTTTTCCTGAGTATTTTGCTTTTGGGAATTTTCACGAGCAGAAAAATTTAAGTCACTTTTTTGGTTATTTGAATTTGTTTTTATCTCTTCCTGTTTTCTTTTACAGTGCTTCAGAATTTTTCGTTTCCGCTTGGAG
>JBFYPS010000338.1:0-2574 GCA_041303135.1 Crocinitomicaceae bacterium
AAAGCACAAGTTGAACGATTTTCAGTCAAAGACGCTGGCGGAATCAAAGGTCTAAAAAGAGATGGATTGGCGTTGCATCCGATTAAAATCACGCGAAAATCATACGGTTTTGCGGAATATCCCGAATTTTCATTCAAGATACCGCAAAGTCAACAAACGGACAATTTCAGAGACGGAACTGCCATCGAATTGTTTTTTGAAAATGAAACTTCCATCAAAGGAATTTTACTCGGAATCAACGGTGGAAATGGCGAAGCGCGCATTTTTGCGCCAGATTTTCCAGATTGGATGGAAGACCACGGCGTGGGAATCAAATTGACGCCCGACACCAAAACGCAGGAAATCATCACTTCCGTTTTGCAATCTTTGGACAACGGAAAATCTGCTGATGCATATCCATTTTTCACGTATGTGCACCAAAATAACGCCGATTTTTTGCCCGAGCCGAAAAAACATACGGTTGAAATCAACGAAAAACTGAATGAAAGTCAGCAAGAAGCGCTTTCAAAAATCAATGGAAATGAACCGATTGTGATTGTTCACGGTCCTCCGGGAACGGGAAAAACAACGACTTTGGTGGCGTCGATTGCGGAATTGGTCAAAAATGGCGAAAAAGTATTGGTTTGCGCGCCGAGCAATGCTGCGACCGATCACATCGCTTTGCAACTCATCAATCAAGGAATTTCGACACTGAGAATTGGCAATCAAACCAAAATGTCGCCTGAACTTTTGCCTTATACCTTGGAAGGGAAAATGGCGCTTGGAAATGAGCAAAAGCAAATCAAAAAAATGCGCATCCAAGCGGAAGAATACCGCAAAATGTCGCACCAATACAAACGTCATTTTGGCAAAGACGACCGCGATCAACGCAAATTGTTGATTCAAGAAGTGAAAAACATCCGCAAAGAAATTCGCGCCTTGCAAGATTTTTACGCTGAAAAATGGATTTCAGAAACCAAAGTAATCTGCGGAACGCCTGTTGGTTTGAACGACAAATCGCTGCACAAAATCGAATTCAACACCTTGGTGATTGACGAAGCGGGACAATGTTTGGAAAGTTTGGCTTGGGTGGCGATCAAAAATGTGCAACGTTTGGTGTTGGCTGGAGATCATTTGCAATTGCCGCCAACTGTGATTTCAGAGCAAGCGATGAAAAATGGCTACAACAAATCCTTTTTGGAAGTGATGCTCGAAAAACATCCGCAAAAATACCTGCTGCGAACGCAATACCGCATGCGACAAGCGATTGTAGATTTCCCGAATAATTATTTCTACGAAGGAAAACTGGAAACGCCGCCTTTTCTGCAAAACACAGGCATTCATTTTCAATATTTCGACACCGCAGGAACAGGTTTTCAAGAAGAACAAGCTTCTGAAAGTGGCAGTTTATCGAACGTGGGCGAACTGGAAATCATCGAAAAAATCATGGAGCAAAACCAATTCAACCTCGACCATTGCGCCTTGATTACGCCTTATTCTGGTCAAGTGGCGCTGGCTAAAGAACGTTTCCCCAAAAACCTGCGCATCTCCACCGTGGACAGCTTTCAAGGACAAGAATGCGAAATTGTCTTCATTTCCCTGGTGCGCTCCAACGACGAATGCAATTTGGGATTCCTGAAAGATTACCGCCGAATGAACGTCGCCATGACTCGCGCCAAAACGCGATTGATTGTGGTGGGCGACAGTGTCACTTTTGGCAACGATCCGTTTTTTGGAGCGTTTTTGTTGCACAGTGAAAGTGTGGGGAGTTATGGGAGTGCTTGGGAGTTTATGGGGTAGGTTTTGAAGTAGTTTATGAAGGGTTTTATTTTTTGTAAATAATTGGTATATTTGAGGGTAGAAATTTAAAAAGTGGGACTTATACTACCTTATAATGTTGTTAGTAGATCATTTAATTTAGACAATTTATAAGTTGTGGGTAATTATAACAAATGACTAAAGACAGAGAAATATTAACTAGACAAGATACATTAAATCTCATTTCTAAATCATCAATTTATGGGAATTTAGGACTTTTTATTGGTGCAGGAATGTCGATGGCAATTTTAAATGACGAATGGAATAAAGTTGCACTTTCTTGGAAGCAATTAATTTACAAATGTGCAGAAGAATTTAACATCAATTTAAAGGAGGACATCAAAATAGAAGGTCTATCGTATCCAGAAATTGCATCTGAAATTGCAAAATTAATATCAACTAAGGAATCCGTAGACTATAAAATTGCTATAAGAAAATTAAAAGAAAAAATTGCTAGTCTTACTAGTTGGTATCCTGAAAAAGAAAAACGAGAAGTTTATGGTAAAATCCTGCAAGATATAGACCCTGATTGGATAATAACAACTAATTACGATTTAATAATTGAGTGCTTACTTACAGGGAAATGTTTATCACTTGGTCCAAATGACCAATTGATTTCACCTCAACATTTAATTCCAATTTATCATTTACACGGTATTAGAACTAATCCGAACTCAATTATTATCTCACAAGAAGATTATATCAGTCTTTTTCGACCCAATCAGTATAGACAACAAAAATTATCACTTTCAATAAAAGAGTCAACAACTCTTATAA
>JBFYPS010000339.1:0-3170 GCA_041303135.1 Crocinitomicaceae bacterium
ATTATTAAGTCATACACAGAATATGTGATTTAAAGTAATGTATAACAGGTAAAATTTCCTAAGAGATTTCACTTTTTTTCTTTTTTTTAGCCAAATTTTCATTTTCAAATTTCTCGTGTTGATTTAACCTTTATATTTGTTGTTTATAATCATTCTAAATGAAAATCATACTCGCAGATAGCAATGAATTGATTCGAATTGGCTTGCGCGCCGTTTTGAGTTCTGAAAAGAACTTGCAAATTGTGGGCGAAGCGACGGATAACGATGAGCTTTTTTCGCTGATCAAAAATTTTGGGTCTGACATCGTTTTGATTGATTATACTTCGACCGGATTTTCAATTGACATTATCCCTAAAGTATTGTCCAAATTTCCAAATGTGAATTTTGTGGCAATTACGCCTGAACAAAGCGCACAAACCTTGGTAAATGCCTTGAGAAGTGGCGTAAAAAGTTATGTCAAAAAGGATTGCGATGTTTCTGAAATCATCAATTCAGTGAAAGAAACAGGGAGAGGCAACAAGTTTTTTTGTGGACAAATTTTGGAAACTATCCAGCGTGCGAGCATCGATGTGGACGATATTGATTTTGAATCGTTTTCATGTGAACCAGTTTTGTTGTCAGAAAGAGAAAATGAAATCATCATTTTTATTGCAGAAGGTCAAACCAACGCGCAAATTGCCGAAACATTGTTTTTGAGTAATCACACAATCAATACACATCGCAAGAATATCATGGCGAAATTGGGCGTAAAAAACACAGCGGGAATCGTGATGTATGCTGTGAAAACCAACTTGGTAAGTCCGAATAAATTTTTATTTGCGGCTGAATCTTAAATTTCAACCAACTTTTTTCATTTTTTTTGGTCTTACATTTGAACGAATGTTGATTCGAATTGTACAAAGACGCAATTCAATACAGTTTTTATGAAATTTCTGCTGTTATTTATTTCGATTTTTGGACTTACAAATCTTGTAATTGCGCAAGCGAATACCAATACTACGATTCAAAACAATAATTCGAACGCAACAAATTCAAAGGAAGAGATAATCATCGCGCCATCTTCTGTACCAGAGGAAAAAGAAAATGATTTGGAGGAAGTGACATTGAAAAAAACGGTTGTTTCTGAGAAAAGTGCCAATTCGAAACAAATCGAGATGAAAACCAATACTTCTTTTTTGAAAAATAAGAAATTGGCAGCAACACAAATTACTTCTAGAACACCAACCTTGGAGCAACAAGCTGAGATGAATACAGCAATTGATTACTACAAACTCAATGCGCCAGAATCTTTTGAATATCATTATTTTACTTACATCGCAGGGAATTACAATTTGGATTTGATTATGCATTTGGAAAAAGCCAAAGAATTGAAACCAACTAACAGCGATGTGATTGTGCAAATGGCCGCTTATCACACGATCATTTCAGATACAAACGCTTCCGCCAATGAGCTTTCTCAATTGGTGCAAATGGGGAAAATTGAATCGGATGTTTTGACCTACGACAATGCTTTATTAAATAGCGTTTCTACGAATGGTGTTTTGTTAACGCACGGCTTTGACGATGCTTTTGGGAGTTTGTATTTGCAACAAAATAACAATGTCAGAAATGATGTCAAAATTGTTTCCTTGGATTTGATGCAAAGCAAAGTGTATCGAGATTCTTTGCAAAAAGATGGTTTTCAAATGCCCAATTCACAAATTGTTGATGTACAGTTTTTCCAAGATTTTTGTGCGCAAAATCAATCTAAAAATTTGAATTTGAGTATGACTTTCCCAAAACCGTATTTACAACCTCAAATTAATCAATTGGAAGTTCAAGGATTGGTGTATGTTTTCAAAGATCCGTCCAAAAGTATGGCCACAGAGAATCAAAAAATTTGGAAAACGTTCAGTCTTTCAAAATCATTTGAAAATGTGAACACAGAAAAAGGAAAGCAATTGACAGCGAATTACTTGCCGATGCTTTTTTACTTGAGAGATTTGTATGAAAAGCAAAACAAGAAAAACGAAATTCCACCGATAGATAAAGCGATTGAAAAAATTGGAATTCAGACCAATAAGTTGAAACAGATTCAAACGATTTTGGGAAAATAATTGATGAGAATAGCGAACAAATATACAGAGATGTCGGACGAAAAGCTGATGGCTTTCCTCGAAAAAGGGGACAAGTTGGCTTTCGACGAACTGTATGTGCGTTATGCTAAAATGATGAAAGGTTATTTCAAACGCATGTTGTGGAACGACGCCGAAAAAGCGGAAGACTTTGTACACGATTTATTCGCTAAAATCATCAAAAATCCAGCTTCATTTGATGCTTCTCGTTCGTTTAAAACATGGTTTTTCTCTGTTGCGAATAATATGTGCAAGAACGAATACAAAAAGCAAGAAGTTAGGAAAGGAACTTCCAACGGCTTGGATGAACATTTTGTAATCAAGGACCACCAAACTGATGTGATGAATGAGGTGCAAGATCAATTTTTTGGAAAAGCATTTGAACATCACATTGAACAATTAGATATCAAACACAGTGAAGTTTTTAAATTGAGACATTTGGAAGGATTGTCGATCAAAGAAATTGCGGAGGTTTTGTCGGCAAATGAAGGAACAATCAAATCGCGTTTGTTTTATGCGACCAAATATTTGGCTGAAAGTCTCAAAGAATTTAATCCCATTTTAAATAGATAGTCATGCAAACAGACGACCTAGAATATATTTTAAGCAAAGAATACGATGAATTAAGTGCTTCGGATAAAGCGCAAATTCAGGATATTTGTCCTTCTGAAGAAGAGTTTTTGCAGATGAAACACTTTTTCTTTGCGGTTGAAAATTACGCCCAAGAAACTGCCAATTTTGATTCACCAGCTGAAAGCACGAAAGAAAGTTTGGATGCACTTTTTTACCAAACTTACCAAAGTAAAGGTGTTTTGTGGTACAATTCGCTTTGGTTGACGGTTTATGCGCCGGAGAAAAAGTTTCATCAAAAACCGCTTGTTCGCGTTGCTGCTTTGCTGATTTTGTCGCTTTCTGTTATTCCTTTTGTTGGGAAACAAAACATTCCTGAAAAGCAAATTGCAAAAACGGAGGTGAAAACCAAAAAGAGTGAAATTAAATCTGAAGTATCTGTAACTAAGAAAGAAGATGATACTGTTGAAATAAAAGTTCCCGCAC
>JBFYPS010000340.1:0-5905 GCA_041303135.1 Crocinitomicaceae bacterium
GTGAATCGGAAATACGATGTATCCGTTGAATTTCAGTATTTCCATCAAGGATTCTTCTTCGATGTTGCGCGCATAATGTGAATGATGGACCAATAAATTGTTTGGTTTATTGATACAGAGGAAATATGCGTCTTCGAAGATGATTGGGAGCATTTGGTGGTGTTTTTATTAGTATGTTATTATTTCTTGGTAAAATTCAATTGTTTCAAATCACATGCTTCATAGTGCCAGAGGTACTAAATATCGATAGCCTATTCAGATTTGCAATCTGAATAGGCGTTTAAAGATAAATTATATGTTTTTGGCGTGTGTTTTTGTTTAAAAACCATGACAAAAAATAAAGTGAATCAAAATAAAACAAGAAATTATGGAATGTTTAATATTTGAAAATTCAATCCAATTCCTCCGATTCTCCTGGCAATTCAAGTGCTTTGACTGATTGAATCGCATTTCCAGCAATTCCGCGGATGCTGGCATGCATGTCGATCGTGTTGATGATGACTTTCTCAATTTGCTTTTCGCGCTCTTTCCAAATGCGGTTCATGGCGCGTTTTTCGCTTTCAAGGCCGTCTTTCATAGCGGTAAATCCTTCTACAATGGCTTCTACTTGCATGCGGAAATTGTTGCTCGTCAGGTATTCATACAACATGTGCATTTTATCGCCTTTGTTTTCTTGCGAACTCAACGCATTATTTACTTGAATAATCGATTCACGCAAAACGCCACATAATCCTTTAAATTCTTCGTAGGTACAAATCCAAACGCCATTTCGAAATCCCATGCGTTCCATGTCTGAAGGCATCGCTTCGGTGACTAAAACTCCAATATCAGCGCTTTTCATGCGCATGTCGGCTTTGAATTTTTCAATCCATGATGGTTGAAAATCTTTGGTGCGTTTGCTTTCGTAATAGATTTTTCCGCAATTTTGAACCGAACGTGTATTCACAATTTGGATGCAATCACCACCACGTGCGCCTTTTTTGATTTCTTCAATTGTATCTAGCGGAAATTGTGCTGCAATCCATTCTTCAATGGCCAATTCTTGTACTTCGCCTTGCATTTGCATTGATCCTTGCTCCTGCTTGCGTTTCATTTCTTCAGTCAAGCGTTTTTGATCTTCTAATTGCTTCTGCAATTCTTTGAATTTCAATTCGTTTTTCTCTTCTTCCGCCTTGCGGATTTTGTCTTTCTCCAGAATCAGCTGTTCAGTCATGCGTTGCTGCGCTTCCAAATCCGCTTGACCTTTGAGTTCATCTTTTTCACGTTTCAACTTCTCGATTTCAATTTTGGTCAAATTGAGTTCTTTGAGTTGTTCCGATTTTTCATTCAATTCTTTGTTCAAGGCAGCAAACTGATCTTGTTGTTCTTCAATAAGTTTCAGTTTTAATCGATCTTCAATTAATTTCCTTTCTTCTTTGATTTTCTTCTCAAATCGTTCTTGAAAAAGTTCGTTTTCCTGCTTTTTCTTTTCCTCAAAAGCTTCTTTTTCGCGATTCAATTTATCAAATTCAGTTGAAAACTTATGCTTTTCAGCAATCAATTCCTGGTTGTATTTCTGTTTGATCTCCTCTTCTAATTGATGTGCAAGAATGTCTTGAACATCAATGGAAGTGCCACAATTTGGACATTTGATTTGAGAATTATTTTGCATGAACTGAATTTTATTGATTTACAAACGAGCGTCTCTACAAAGATAATTTTTTAGCTGAAATAAGAGATTCATAAATGATCTTCATGATAAAAAAACAAAAAATCTTTACTTGAAACAATAATGTGTAAAGAAAATCGCAAAATCTTTACACGAAAACAGAACGTGTAAAGAAAATTGAAATATCTTTACATGAAACTCAAAGCCAACGCGCTTTTTTCTTCTTTTTACCTTTTTTACTCGGCGGAGTTTGTGGGATTTCAGGTTTTCTAATCTCCGTGCTGTAATGAAGTCGCGTATCCGATTTAGTAATTTCTCCTTTTTCATTCACCCAAATGATATTTTCTTCATTTACAAATTGAATTTCTTTTTTCCTTTGGTCAGGAACGGTATATCGGTCATAAATTGGCTCAATCAGAATTTTCCCGTTCATATCCATCAATCCTACTTTTTTCTCATCGTGGATCCAATTGTGATTTGCATCAAAACGGTAATTGAAACTTTTGTAGAAAGGAATCAATCCAAATTCTGGCTTTTCAAAACCACCAAATAAAGTATCCGCGATCATTTTTCCGGAATAATTATACAAGCCCCAATCTCCTTGATGATGTCCCACTTGAATCAATTTATCGTCGCCTGCCAAATCGTACAAATATTTATATCTTAATGGAATAAGAATATTACCTAAAGTATCAATTACACCGCCGCCAGTTGTGTCTGAAATTCTAAACGTGTTGTTTTTGAAGTCGCTGATATATAAATATCGGCAAGGAATCACATATTGTCCGTCCCAATTCTTAACGCCATAGCAAACCCGATTGACATTCAAATTGCAAGGTTCTTTCACAATTTCAAATCCTTTGGAGTAGTTGTCAACTGCCTCCATCACATTCTTTTTGTAATCAAAATTGTAAAAATAACGTTCAACTTTCGTTCTTTTGGTCAATTGCATAAAGGCAAAAAATCCATCGCTTCGCTTTTGCGCAATTCCAGAAGAATAAGGACTAATTTCAGCGCAATAATCAAATTCAAAAGGATAAATCAACTCATTTTGAATGTTGATGATTCCGTATTTTCCATTTCTTTTTGCACCGATGTAATAATTATTTCCATCATTGACCACAAATTTGATTTCATCATACACTAAAGGAACCGTGAATTGTCCGCGACTATTGATAATTCCGTGTCTCGAATCCTTTACTACCTGCGTATAACCTTTTGAAAGAGGTTTCGAAAGATCAAATTTTTGCGTGTTTATATATTTACCATTCAGGTCAATCATCATCGATTTACCATCAATTTCAATTGTAGCAATTCCATTTTCAAAACAGGTAACGCGATCTGCAATCAGAGGGAAAATCACATTGTAAGATTCATCTATAAATCCCCACTTTTTGTTGTTTGTAACCGCAATTCGATGTTCTTTGACACAGAGCAAATTCTCGTAAGCAGCAGAATAGTATTGAGGATTAGCTAAATCAATGAAAATATGCTTATTGTCTCGCTTGATTTTATACAAATGTTTATCATATTTGTAAACATCTTCTACTTGGTAGCCCAACGCATCTTTTCCACGATCATCAATGACAGTAATTCTGCCTTTGCTGTCATAAACCTTCAAATAATTGGAATCTAAAATTTGAATATTGGAATAGATTTCATCATTTTTAGTTTCCCCATTTGGATATAACAATTGCCATTTCGTTGACTTTTTAAGTTCGGAAGCATCAATTACTTTTGCATCATATCCTGCTAACAAGGTATTTTCATTGACACGCCACAAATCGTAATAAACTCTTTTAGAAACAATTTCTCCACGATTATTCATGATTGAACGCTGATATCCTAATTCCCTATCATATTTGGTGACACAAAAAAGTTGATCTGTCAAAACCAGATACACATCCATGGGAGATTTCACCAATAGTTTTCCATTCACATCGAGTAAATTCCAAATTTTATTTTCATCTAAATATTCAAAATATCCATCTCGATCAACAATATTTGGAGAAGGTGAAAACGGTGGTAAATATCTTGTCAAAGACCAATCGATAAATCCCCACAATCCGTTTTTTTGAAATTCGTAGTTCATGTATTTGAACTTGGAATTTCGAATTACATCATATTCAGATGGCAAAATATAGGTTCCGTCACGGCGAATTAATCCAAATTTCCCATTCTTTTTAATTAAAATATGATCCTTGTAGGTGTTGATGTATTCAATAGAGTCGTAATCTTGAAGCAACAACTGAAAATCGTAACTATATAGTTGAAATTTATTGTTTTTCTGTGTAATAAAAACAGAATCAATCCATTGAATGTGATCAAATTCTAAAGGAAAAACAAATTTCCCTAAACTGTCCATTAATCCAACCTTTCCTTTTCCTCCTTTGGTATTTTTGACTTCATAAACAGGGTACAAAATATTAAAGCCCGAATTGTCTGCTCCCACTGTTTGAGCTGAGTTTTCAGTTTTGAGTTTGTGAATTTGGGGTTCTATTTCAACCGCTTCATTTACTTTTTTTTTTTGAAAATATGTTTTCAAAGTACCGTCGAAATCATTGTAAATTTCCTGTACATCACCTTTTTCATTCAAAATGACATATTTAGAAATAAGGATATTTCTAGCCAAATTGATTTCAGTTTCATTAAATCCTTTTAAATGATATTTGTCTTTATTCGACTTTAGTTCAACTAATCTTTTTCCTTGATAATAAGGATGATAAATAGTATCGTACTTTTCTGATTGGGCAAATGAAATGTAACAAATTGAGAATACAAAAAGCAGTAAACAATATTTCATAAGATTCTTTACAATTACGACAAAGTTTGGTTCAAATTATATTTCACAAATTTCACGTAAACGCTGCAAAGCCTGTGGAAATTTCTCTTCCATGTATGCTTTGTAATCAGCAATTGTATCTACTTCCACTGTCAATTTTGTGCCAGTTGGGATTTCACTCAAACGATAATTTTCATAACAACCAGTCCATGTTTCAGTTTCTTCATCAAGTGGTAATTCTATTAAATCTTTGACCACTCCAATGTGTTTGAACATCATCAATTTATTTTCGATCAGAAAAGCAACATCGCTATACATTCCTTCGCCTGTTGGAGATAAAAAATGAACTCTACTTCCTTGAATTAATTCGCCTGTGAAATAACTACCCTCACAAAAAGGATCAGTCCAAAGTGTATAATTGTCTTTCTCCCAAAGTTTTGACCAAACAGTTTGAGGACTAGCTTTGATTTCAAGTTCAAATGTTACCCTTTCAATCCCATACAAGAAGTTTCGCAACATTGTTTTGAGAAATGCATTCCAACCCATTTCAAAATTTGCGATGGAAAAATCAGCGCCAGCATCCGCAAAATTTTCTGCTCCAGTATGAGTTAAAGTAACTTTAGTCCCATTTTCTTCGGATTCAAGTTCCCATTTAAGAACCGATGTTCCTTTTGAATCATTTGGATGCGTCCAAGTGTGCTCCAATATTTTCTCAGGAATAATCGTTAAAAAAGTGCAAGCGTGAAAAAAACGCGATCCAGTATCACTTTCATAAAAAGTAAATGTTTTTCCAACTTCTAATTCAAAATTTTTGACCGGAAAATACCATTTTTTTAAATTAACTTCGACTGTTAAAGCATTCCAAACTTCAGATATTGGGACATTAAATAATTGCGTGACGATGATTGGTTTCATTTTAAATTGAATTTAAGTTATAGGATTTTAGGTATGTGTATTTTCGATATAATAAATTAATCTTCAGCGTATTTTTTGAAATTATTCAAGATTGATTGCCAACCAAATCTTTGCAATTCTAGCGTATTTTCTTTCTCTGCATCAAATGTTTGAATAATTTTAACTTTGCCATTTTCTTCCAAAAAATCTATCACCACTTTTCGGTTATCTTCCAAAGTATATGCTAAATGTTTATTGGTTTCAACTGCAGTATAAATCCAATTAAAATCAAAGCCCATGCTGCCATCTCTTGCTTCCATTCTGCAAGAACTTGTGCCGCCAACCTTCAATTCATTGCTTGCACGAGGCGTATGCCAATCTTCAGAAGCAGCATTCCAATTCACAATATGTTCAGGTGAATTCCACATTTCCCATACTTTGGAGATTGGTGCTGCAATTTCAGCTTCAATTGTTATTTTTTCAAAATTTGATTCCATGCTTTTTTATGATTATTAGATTTTTAGCTATTTTGATTTTTTTTAAATTTTATAATTTCTGCGATTAGTTCAAAAGGTATTTCT
>JBFYPS010000341.1:0-9937 GCA_041303135.1 Crocinitomicaceae bacterium
CTTGTATCCAATTCCTACAGCAGATATTGTTTTGAATCCAAATCTTATTCAGAATTCTGGATATTAATATTAAGTTTTTCTCATAAACTTAAAAAGGGTCGGTTGAAAATTTCAACCGACCCTTTATTTTACACTTTAACCTAGATCAAAAAATTTCTTTGTAGCTTTTGATGATTTTACCAAAGCTCATAAAGAGCACATGTGGGAAACAAAGTAAAACACCCGCGTAAAAATGTCACGAAATCAACCATTTTTACATTTTAATCTACTAGACTATTTCATCATCCAAGATCCTCCAACGCTTATCACGTTATGTAATTGTAAATATTCTTCATACGAATTTCCATCAATTCCACCCGTTGGGCAAAAAGTAATCGAAGGAAAAACTTGTCCGTACGTTTTCAAAGCACCTATTCCACCAAATAGATTAGCAGGAAAAAATTTAAACACATTCCAGCCTAATTGCATTCCAGCGATGATATCACTTGGTGTGGCAACACCTGGAATAAATGCAATACCAGAATTGATTAAATCATCTGCCAATAATGGACTAATTCCAGGACTCACAATAAAATCAACGCCAATTTCTTTTACTCTTTGAATTTGAGTTTTATTCACAACTGTTCCTACCCCAACAGCAATTTGATTTCCATATTTAGATTTGATAATCGCTAGCGCTTCAAAAGCAAAATCTGTTCTCAAAGTCACTTCAATGCAAAAAATATTTTTTGAAATCAAAGATTCAATTATTCCATCAATTTCATCAGCTGAATGAATTGTTACAACTGGCACTATCGAATGTTTTGCTAAAATATTTTGAATGTTATTTTGTGTCATATTACATCGATTAAATAAAACTTGCACCCTCTTCACTAGAAGTTACGATTGTTCTCATGTTGGCAAACATTTCTCTTCCTAGACCAAAAACTTCTGAATTATCTTTCGTTCTTGTTTCTCTTGATTCAACATCTGGAGTTAAGCACGATAAAACACCGTGAATTGCATCAAACTGTATCAAATCTCCTGTTTGAATTTTGCCAATCAAACCTCCATCTCTTGCTTCTGGTACGACATGAATTGCAGAAGGCACTTTTCCTGACGCTCCAGACATTCTTCCGTCTGTGACCAAAGCAACTTTATGTCCTCTTTTTTGAATAATCGTCAACGTAGGAGTCAATTGATGTAATTCAGGCATTCCATTTTGCTTCGGTCCTTGAAAAGGAATTACAGCGATGAAATCTTTGTTTAATTCATCATTTTTGAAGGCTTTGATTAAATCTTCTTGTTCTTCAAAAACAATGGCTGGTGCTTCGATAAATAAATGTTCAGTTGCAACTGCAGAAGTTTTAATCACTGAGCGACCAATATTTCCTTTCATGATTCTAATACCACCTTCAAAATGAAACGGATTCAAAGCACTTCTTAAAATCGATTCATTCAAAGTGTTTTTGGAACCTTCCACCCAAACTATCTCGCCATTTTCAATTCTTGGTTCTTTGGTATATTTTTCTAATCCAAAACCTAAAATCGTGTAAACATCTTGGTGCAATAATTCATTTTCAAGTAAAGTTCTAATCACAAATCCCATTCCGCCTGCAGCGTGAAAATGATTCACATCTGCGGCACCATTTGGATAAATTCTCGTCAGCAAAGGAACAATTTTAGACAAATCTGAAAAATCTTCCCAATTGATGATAATTCCAGCTGCTCTTGCAATGGCTATTAAATGAATTGTATGATTGGTAGAACCTCCAGTTGCAAGCAAACCAATAATTCCATTTACGATTGTTTTTTCACTGATAATCGAAGCCAATGAACTGTCAAATGATTTTTGATGAATCAAATTAATCAATGTTTTCACTCCTTCTTCATTCAATTTTTCACGCAATGGCGTTCCAGGATTCACAAAACTAGAACCAGGCAATTGAAGTCCCATGATTTCCATCAACATTTGATTGCTGTTGGCAGTTCCATAAAATGTGCACGTTCCAGGAGAATGATAGGAATCTGATTCACCTTTCAACAAAGCCACTCGATCTATTTTTCCTTCAGCGAAATCTTGACGGATTTTTGCTTTTTCGTCGTTGCTAATTCCTGTTTCCATTGGTCCACCCGGCAAAAAAACCGTTGGCAAATAACCAAATTTGAGTGAACCCATCATCAAACCCGGAACAATTTTGTCGCAAATCCCCAAATTGATGACGCCATCAAAAACATTGTGTGAGAGTGAAATCACAGAAGACATCGCAATTACATCTCTACTAAAAAGAGATAATTCCATCCCCTCTTGACCTTGTGTTACGCCATCACACATCGCAGGAACGCCACCTGCAACTTGTGCAACAGCATTGTATTTATTTGCGTAATCTCGGATGTGTTTTGGATAATCTTCATACGTTTTGTGCGCAGAAAGCATATCGTTATAGGCAGTAACAATTCCTAAATTTGGTTGGTAATTTTCAGCCAAAACAGATTTGTCGTGACTTCCGCAACCCGCAAAAGCGTGCGCCAAATTTCCGCAATGCAAGGAACCTCTCACATATTCAGTTCTGAATTGTGATTGCATTTGTTCCAAATATTTTTTTCTCGTTACTGAACTTCTTTCGATAATTCTATTGGTAACTTCTTGAATAATTTCTTTCATTTCAATTAAATTGAATAATAAACTTGAAGTCTATCTTTAAAAAATGATATCGGCAAATGACTTTCTGTCGAAGTCTCAAAAACCTGCAACTTTTTTTCGCCTGATAACATCAAAATAATATTTTCTGCTTGCAGCAACATTGCAGCACTACAAGTAATTCTGTTGTTCGGAAAATTAGGAGAAATCGTATTGTATATTCCTACTTCCGTAGATCTAAGTAATCGTTCAGAAACCTCATCGCTTGGAAAAAGTGAAGCAGTGTGACCATCTTCGCCCATTCCTAAAAGCACCAAATCAATTTGTTGCATAAACGGCTGATATTTTCCTTCGATGAAATTTACATTTTCTATTTGATCTAAGCTATTGGCGACCATGCCAACAAAACGAGCAGATTGTGCTTGATTTTGAATTAGCTTTTCACGAATCATTTTCTCATTGCTAAATTCATTGACTGGCGGAACAAATCGTTCATCTACCAAACCAATTAGGACCTTTGACCATTCTAAATCTGCATTTGACATCAATTCATACAATCGAATCGGAGATGAACCGCCAGACAATAAAATGTTGGCAGAACCATTTTTTGAAATAGCTTGCTGAATGATTCTTACCAAATCGTCACGCAATGCTTGATCCAACTGATCTTTTGAACTAAACCCCTTCATTGAATTTCGGATTGGTTGACCAAGTATGATTTTCCTCCATGATTTGCTCTCCAGGCCCCCAAGTTCCTGCTTCATAGAGAATATTTTTCTGATTGGCTTTTTTCCAGCTATTGACAACTGATTCAATCCAAATCCAAGCGGCTTCCAATTCATCTTGACGCATGAAAAGCGTTTGTTCACCTCTCAAAACATCTACAATCAAACGCTCATACGCTTCAGGAAAACGTTCATTAAACGAATCCATGTAATCCAATTTTAATGAAATTGGTCGATATCTGTAACCTCCAGGACCAGGCAATTTGGTCATTTGAACCAATTCAATTCTTTCTTCTGGTTGCAAACGCATGATTAATTTATTTCCAGGAATATCACCTTGCGCATGAAAAACATTGTGTTTTACACTTTTAAAATTGATGACGATTTCAGAATAGCGTTTTGACATTCTTTTCCCAGTTCTCAAATAAAAAGGTGTGTTTTTCCATCTCCAATTGTCGATGTGCGCTTTGATTGCCACAAAAGTTTCAGTTGACGATTCATACTTATTAATATCTTCTAAGTATGAATTCAATGAATGACCATCCACTTTCCCTCTCGTATATTGTCCTTTTGCGGTATCTGTTAAAACGGTTTTATCATCTAACAATCGCAAAGATTTCAACACTTTTAATTTCTCGTTTCTCACAGAATCAGCATCCAATTGAGCCGGTGGTTCCATCGCAACCAAGCACAATAATTGAAGCAAATGATTTTGAACCATATCCAATAAAGCCCCACTATTGTCGTAGTATTCACCACGTTTTTCAACGCCTAAACTTTCAGCAACAGTGATTTGTATAGACTCAATGTGTTCAGAATTCCATGCACTTTCAAAAAGATGATTTGCAAATCTCAACACCATCAAATTTTGAACGGTTTCTTTCCCTAAATAATGGTCAATTCTATAAATTTGTTTCTCTGTAAAAGATCTACTAATCGTTGCATGAATCTGTCTAGATGATGCTAAACTATTTCCCAATGGTTTTTCAAGCACAACTTTACTACTTTCATTGATTAATCCGCATGCATTTAAGGCATCACCAATTTCTCCAAAAGCATCAGATGGCGTTGATAAATAATAAACATTCTGAAAACTAGGATTTTTATCTAATTCAACTTTCAAGGGTTGATAATCTTCAATTGAATGACCTGGAAGTGTTAATACAATTATTTTCTTTAAAAAAGTCTCAACCGTTTTCTGATCTACAGCATAATCTGTTGATTCAGTGATAAATTTTCTTAAGCGCTCATTGAAAGCAGCATGTTTATCATTCGATCTTGTTATGGCATAAATGTTAAAATCAACATTTAGTTGCTTATCAACGAAACGGTGAAAAAGTGCTGGATAAATTTTACGAACTGCTAAATCACCATCACCGCCAAAAATGACTGCGTTGAATGGTTTTATTATTGGAGCTTTTTTTGTTTGAGCCATAAAAATTGTATTGTGAATTATCACATTGAAAAATCAAATATACAAGCTTTATGTCAATTTTACACTAAGTATTCAAAAAAATTAACAATTAATTAATGTACTTTTTACCATAAGTACCCTAAAATCCAAAATTATTAAACCCTTTTTCGAGTAATTTTAAGTAATTTTCTTCGTTAAATTTAAAATATTGAGAAGGTTTATGGGGAACTCCTTCTTGCTTTTCGTCTAGGCTTTCGACAATATTTAATTTCAACATTTTTCGACGAAAATTCCTCTTATCCAATTCATTACCTAAAATAGATTCATACAATTTATGCAATTGCGAAAAAGTAAATTTTTCAGGCAAAAGATTAAATCCAATGGGTTGCATATTAATTTTGTCTTTCAATTTTTTCAAAGCTGCTTGAAAAATTTCAAAGTGGTCAAATGCCAATTCATTAATTTCATCAACCAAAACCCAAGAAGCAGATTTTGCAAAAGAAGAAGGTTGTGGTTCATAATCATTCATGTTAACCAATGAATAATAAGCAACGGTTATTACACGCGCATCAGGATCTTGACGAACTGCTTGCAACCATTTTTTATCACTTGGCTTATTGACACGATTTGGATCACCGAATGCAGCAACTTGTTCTAGATAAATTTCTTCAAGTCCTGTCAATTCTTTTAAAACACGACCTGCGGCCATGTCTAAATTTTCTTCCTCAAAAATCAAATCGCCTGGAAGAGCCATCATCTGTGGCACACCCTCAACAGGTTGACGTTCAATCAGTAAAACACGTAACTGATTGAAATCAAAACCGAAAATCACACAATCAGTGGAAATTCGATGGTTTATTTCATGCTTATTTTTAATTTGCATATACAAATGTAAAAAAGAAATTTATATATTCGCAAAGTGTACTTTTGACACAAAGGCATTTTTTTCCATTTTTTTAGTTATGATTTTAATTATAGATAGCGGTTCTACAAAGAGTGATTGGGTTCTTTTAAAAGATTCAGGAAACGAATATTTTTCAACCATCGGTTTGAATCCATATTTTCATTCTGAAGAGTTAGTTTATAACACCGTTTGTGAAAATGAAGGTTTGAATGATATCAAATCTCAGATAAGTTTAGTATTCTTTTATGGTGCTGGTTGCTCCTCTCAGGAATTGAACAAAATAATAGAAAACGGCTTGCAAAAAGTTTTCGTTCATGCAAAAATTCACATTGATCATGACTTGAAAGCATGTGCTTATGCAACCTATGAAGGCGAACCTTCGATCTCTTGCATCATTGGAACGGGTTCAAATTCATGTTACTTCGACGGAAAAGACATCTATGAAGAAGTGCCTGCATTGGGCTATATTTTAGGCGATGAAGGAAGTGGAACCTATTTTGGGAAACAATTACTATCCATGTATTTGTATAAATTACTTCCCAAACATATCCATGAAGCCTTTGAAAGCCAAACAGGTTTGACAAAAGATATAATCGTTGACAATGTGTACATGCAACCAAATGCAAATGTGTATCTGGCTTCATTCATGAAATTTATTGTTCAATTTTCAAACGATCCTTTTGTGAAAGAAATGATTTTTGAAGGATTCAAAAAGTTTATTCAAATCCACGTAGCTTGTTATGAAAACCACAAACAAATTAAAGTGCATTTTGTGGGATCTATTGCGCATCTTTTTAGAAATGAACTTAATGAAGCTTGTAAATTTTATCAGGTGACCCTTGGACAAACAATCCAAAAACCAATTGATGGATTAATCAATTACCATGTTAAATACATTCTTGAAAATCATAAGAATGTAATCTAAAACAAAAAACTATGAAAACTATAAAACTTATTGCAATTGCATTGACTATTCACCTAGGTGTTTTTAGTCAAAATCAGCCATTTACAACTCCAATAAAAACAGTTGAATGGTCAAAAAACGCATCTATCTATGAAGTAAATGTGAGACAATTCTCAAAAGAGGGAACTTTCAAAGCATTGGAAAAAGAATTGCCAAGATTGAAAGCAATGGGCGTTGATATTTTATGGTTGATGCCGATTAATCCAATCGGTGTAAAAAATAGAAAAGGTTCTTTGGGAAGTTACTATGCCGTAAAAGATTACATGGCAGTAAATCCAGAATTTGGAACGAAATCAGATTTTGATCAATTGGTAAAAGCAGCACACGCGTTGAATTTGAAAATCATCATTGACTGGGTTGCAAACCATACTTCTCCAGATAATATTTGGGTTGAACAAGGTCACAAAGATTGGTACACACTGGATTCAACCGGAAATCTTCAACCAACAATTGGTACAGATTGGTGGGACGTTGCAGATTTGAATTATGACAACAAAGACATGCGCACAGCGATGATTGAATCCATGAAATATTGGGTAAAAACTTCAGACATCGATGGTTTTAGATGCGATGTTGCTGATTGGGTACCAGTTGATTTTTGGAATGATGCACGTAAGGAATTAGATGCTATCAAACCAGTATTTATGCTCGCGGAAGCTGAAAATCCTGCACATCACACAGCAGCGTTCGACATGTCTTACGGTTGGGAGTTTCACAGCATCATGAATCAAATTGCTCAAGGAAAGAAAAATGTAGATGAAATCAGAAGATATGTAGCGCAAAGAACCAAATTTCCTACCAATGCTTACAGAATGAATTTCACTTCAAACCACGATGAAAATTCTTGGAATGGTACTGAAATGGAAAGAATGGGTGATGCAAGATTTCCAATGGCAGTTTTAGCAGCAACATTTGAAGGAATGAATTTGATTTACAATGGACAAGAAACTAGTTTGGACAGACGTTTATTGTTTTTTGAAAAGGACAGTATCAATTGGGACAAAATGGACATGGTTGATTTTTACACTAAAATCAATAACCTAAAAGAAAAAAATCAAGCACTTTGGAACGGAAACTTTGGTGGAGATTTACAAATCATTAGTCCAGAAAGCAACAAAAATGTGTTGGTCTATACCAGAGAAAAAAATGGTCAAAAAGTAATTGTTGTATTGAATCTTTCTGCAGAAAAACAAACTATAAAGATTGAAAACAATAGTTTGAAAGGAAAATATACCAATCTTTTTACTGGCAAGAAAAAATCAATTTCAACCAGTTTGAATGAAGAATTGGAAGCTTGGAGCTACATCGTTTATTCTAAATAATTTGACCAACTATGGAAGCGCAAAAATCAACCAAAGAGGATAAACCATTTTTGTCGTTTTGGCAAATCTGGAACATGAGTTTTGGATTTCTAGGAATTCAATTTGGATTTGAACTACAAAACTCAAACGTCAGTAGAATTTTTGAAACCTTGGGCGCAAACAAAGACGAAATTCCAATTTTGTGGATCGCAGCTCCATTAACAGGTTTATTAATTCAACCAATTATTGGTTATTTAAGTGATCGCACTTGGCATCCATATTGGGGAAGAAGACGACCATTTTTCTTTATCGGCGCGATTTTAGCGACCATTGCTTTATTTATTTTACCCAACTCCCCTACTTTGTGGATTGCAGGAAGTATGTTGTGGATCATGGATGCTTCAATCAATATCTCGATGGAACCTTTCCGGGCATTTGTTGGTGATAAATTACCTGCTGCACAAAGAACAAAAGGTTTCGCGATGCAAAGTTTTTTCATCGGAATTGGATCGGTAATCGCTGCGATGCTTCCTTGGTTTTTCACGAATGTAATGCATTTTTCAAATCAATCCGAAACGGGAACAATTCCTGATTCCGTAAAATGGAGCTTCTATTTAGGAGGCGTTGCTTTTCTTGCTTCGGTAATGTACACGGTGTTCACAACCAAGGAAATGCCTCCTGAAGATTTAGAAAAATTCAAAGAGGAAAAAAAGAAAACGACATTCTTAATGGGTGTCAAAGAAACGTTTGGAGGAATTTTCCAAATGCCAAAAGCGATGAAACAATTGGCTTGGGTGCAGTTTTTTACTTGGTTTTCATTGTTCGCCATGTGGATTTATAGTACCAATGCTGTCACAAGCAATTTGTACAATATGAAAGTTGAAAGATCTTTGGTTGAAAAAATGGAGAACCATATTCAAGATACACTTTCAAATAAAAGTTTAGACTTAAAAGTCAAACAACAATTCAAATCATTGCAAGCTGATATCAATGAAATCAAGGAATTTAGAGCCAATGAAAATCCAGTGGCGGTTTCTTTAAACTTGGCAAACTATTTTAGCGACACAATTCATCCAGTTTCTGAAAAAGCGGATATCAAAAAATTACAACGAGTAAAACAAGAATACAACGATGGCGCAGATTGGTTGAGTATTTGTTCATCCATCAGAAATGGTATAGCTGCAATTTTCGCGTTTATTATTCCGTGGATTGCCTACAAAACAAACAGAAGAAAAACGCACATGATTTCGTTAATCATTGGTGGAATTGGTTTGATCAGTATTTATTTCATCACAAATCCAGTATTTTTAGCTGTCTCCATGGGAATGGTTGGAATTGCTTGGGCAAGTATTTTGTCTATGCCTTACGCGATTTTATCAAGTTCACTTCCGCCTGAAAGAATGGGATATTTTATGGGTGTTTTCAACTTTTTCATTGTAATTCCACAAATCGTGGCAGCAACAATTTTAGGATTTTTAACCATGAAACTATTTGGTGCAAATACACTTTACACAATTATGTTTGGCGGATTTACAATGATTTTAGCAGGACTTTTAACTTTAAAAGTAGAAGATAACGATTAACGAGAATGGAAATTAAAGGATTAATATTTGATTTGGACGGTGTTATTGTCAATACAGAACACAATCATTTCATTGCTTGGAAAAGAACTGCCGACAGTTTGGGCGTTGCTTTTACAGAAAAAGACAATGAAAAATTAAAAGGATTGAGTCGCGTTGATTCATTGAAAACCATTTTGGAGATGGGAAACATCGAAATCAGTGATGAAACTTTCAATGATTATTTAGTATCCAAAAACAAATTTTATTTGGATTCAATTGCTTCTATCACCTCCGAAAACATGTTAAAAGGGGTGGCAGATCTGCTTCAAAAAGCCAAAGAAAAAGGAATTTTATTGGCTGTAGGTTCCTCAAGTAAAAACGCAAGATTCATTTTGGAACGATTGAATTTAATTGATGCTTTTCATATTATCGTGGATGGAAATATGG
>JBFYPS010000342.1:0-4016 GCA_041303135.1 Crocinitomicaceae bacterium
GTTTAGAAATCAATAGTTTGGTTGCAGGATTAGCTGGTAACTATAAAATAGAAGCTAAATTTTTAGATATAGATAAAAAATGGACATCTTCCATTCATTTCTTCAATTTCATCCGTTTGGATTCTCCAAAAGGTCAACACAAACAACCACTTTGGATTGCTGCATCTAAAAATACCGCTCAACCAGGTGATTTAGTGAATATACTGGTTGGCTCAAGATTTAAAAAATCACAGGTACTTTTTGAAGTTTTTAGAGGTGATTCTTTGTTGAAACAAGAATGGATTCAATTAAAATCAAGAAAAATCATTCCATGCCAAATTGTCAATGCAGATCTTGGTGGTTTAAGCTTTCATGTTTTGACTTTTGTTAATGGACAGTATTACAATACTTCCACAAGTATCAATGTGCCTTTCACATCTAAAAAATTAAATGTAAAACTAGAAACGATGCGCGAAGTTTTGCAACCTGGAGCAAAAGACAAGTGGAAAATGTCTGTCGTGTTACCAAGTAGTGATCCCGCATTAGCTGAGTTATTGGTCGGAATGACAGACATTTCCTTAGATCAATTTGCCTCAAGCGATTGGAATTACAACCTCTATGAAAATAATTATACGTATAACACTTGGCAAAATCCAAGCAATGGAAATGCTTATTTTTCAGTTCATGGTGCTTGGAATTTTCACAAAGATTATTATAATTATAAAAATTTAGAAGGGCAATTGATGTTAAATGAAACAAGGGTTGGTGCAACTTATGGAAATGCTGAAACTGGTTCTTTCAATACTTATATGTTTTCGACCGCCGCAAATGGAAATTCTGTTAGCATCGTAACTGACGCGCTTGAAACCGAAAGCGGAGAGGACATTCCAATGGAAGTTCCAAGAGATGAGAGCGGCGTAAAACAAGATAAAATGAGAACCAATTTTTCTGAAACTGCATTTTTCTATCCATCAATTTCAGCCATTAATGAAAAAGAGTTTAAACTTGAATTTACGCTTCCAGATGCCTTAACCGCATGGAAATTTCAAGCTTTTGCACACAACAAAGAAATGAAAACGGGTTATTTTACCAAGAATTTCATCGCTCAAAAAGACTTAATGGTTGATCCAAACGAACCAAGATTTTTTAGAGCAGGTGATGAATTTGTTTGGGTTGCGAATGTAGCTAATCTTACTGATAATACTCAAAATGTTACCGTTACATTGGAATGGTTTAATCCAATAACCAACGAAATTTTGAAAGATGTTTTTGGTGAAATGAAACCGGAAATGGTAAATGTTGACCCAAAATCAATGGCAACAGTTTCTTGGAATTTGAAAATACCAACATCAGGTATTGATTTGATTGCATATCGAATCAAAGCAAGTTCAATGACTTATTCTGATGGGGAAGAAAAGGTAATTCCAATTCTAAGTAATAGAATGCAAGTAATTGAATCTTTGCCGATTTCAGTGGATAAAACAGGAGATTATAATTTTGAATTGACAAAATTAACGCAATCAAATTCTTCAACATTTAAAGCGAGTAAATTGGTGCTAGAATACAATTCTAACCCAATTTGGTCGGTAATAATGTCAATACCATATTTAAGCGACTATCCATATGACTGCGCAGAACAAACTTTCAGTAAATTTTTAGCGAATATCTTGTCACATGAAATCATCAAGCGTAATCCTCAAATTATTAGCTATTTGAAAAATCAAAAAATTGATTCACCAGATTTATTTCTTTCGGCTTTGGAGAAAAATGAAGAATTGAAATCGATTATTTTGGCGGAAACTCCATGGGTTTTAGATGCTCAAAATGAAACTGAGCAAAGAAGAAGAATTACCCAGCTTTTAGATGAAAATGTAGTCTATCAACAAAATGAGATTTTATTAAATAAGTTATTGTCAATGCAAAATACCGATGGCGGCTGGTCTTGGTTTGAAGGTGGAAAATCAAATCAATACATTACCCAGCATATTGCGACAGGAATCGGTAAAATTCAATCTGCTAATTTGGAAGGTGCCGAGTATTTGGATATGACAAAAACGATAGAATACTTGCATAAATTGGTAGAATCAAAATTTAATTCTTTGACTAAATTACAAAAAGCAAATTTTGAAGGTTTATCTAGTTTAGAAGTTCAATGGTTGAATTTACAAACGCACTATGGTGTAGAGGAATCGCAAGTCTCTACTTATTTTACGGAATGTTTGAAAAAACAATGGACAAAATTTCCTTTACAAATTCAAGCAATTGCGGGTAATTATTTCTTGTTGATCAATGAAGATAAACTTTCATCAAATATTCTAATGTCAATTCAAAACCGAGCAACTACGAAACCCAATTTAGGAACATTTTGGAACGAAAACAAGAATGCCTTTTCGTGGGAAAGAAATGCTATTGAAACTCAGGTTGCTATTATCGATTTCTTTCAAAATATGGGGATGGATGAAACAGTAGTTGGTCCAATGAAATTGTGGTTATTGAATCAAAAACAAGGACAATTTTGGGAATCTACAAAAACGACCGCGATGGCTTGCTTTACTTTACTAGTAGATTCTGAACCAACTTTTCTTGCTGCGATTCCAACGAACATTAAAATTGGAAATCAAACAGTTTCTATTGATGATGCAAATGCACCTATAGGTTACTATAAACAGACTTGGAGTAAAAGTGAAATTAATCCTAGTTTAGGAAAAGTATCGATTTCCAGAACGACAGATATACCGGCTTTTGGTTCACTAACATTGGTTTATTCTGATGAAATGGATAAAATTTCGAAAAATACGGAAGGCTTACAGCTAACAAAAGAGTTATATGTAATGCAATCAAATCAAGAAGTGAAAATAACGCCCAATACAATTTTGAAAGTTGGAGATCAAATTAGGGTTCGACTTCAAGTTGTTTGTGACCGAGATTTAGAATTTGTTCACATCAAAGATTTGCGTGCCTCGGGAACGGAAAATATTGACAGAATTTCAAGTAATAAAACCGTTGGGAATTTAAATTTTTATCAGGTTAATCAAGATGCTAGTACTGGATTCTTTGTCGATTATTTACCCAAAGGAAAGCACAATTTGAGTTATGATTTATTTGTAACTTCAGCAGGTGTTCAATCAGTTGGAATTGCTCAAATTGAATGTTTATATGCCCCATCATTCAGAGCCAATACCAACGCCATTAAAATTAATATCAAATAATACTTGACTAAATGTTACTGGTCGATTCGAGGAAGGTTAATTTTTTCCTTGACAATATTGCTTGTTGGAAATTGATTGTCAATGCTTGATTTGATTTTTTCAGCTTCCATTTGTGTCCTAAAATCTCCCACTTTTAAAAAGAAATTTGGTGCAGTAAAAGTGACATAAGTGTCAATTTTCGGATACATATTGATGAATTTAGATCGTGCTTCATTGACAGCATCTTTATTGATATCAAAGAATAATTGAATTCTGTATCCTGTAATTTGTGGCGATGTTGCTGGAGGGATAATTGTTCCTTCTTGCTTAATTAAATTATCTATTCTTGGATCTTTTTTAATTTCAACATTCCCTTGTTGCCCAAAACTGTATTGAGCACTAAAAGCAAAAAACAACACTAAAATTTTTTTCATACTGTATTTAATTGAGACAAATGTACATTTTTTTGATTTACGACCGTCTTCACGAAAAAATAATTGAAATCAAAAATGGCCTTAAAATCCTTCAAATTAAAAGATTTAAAGAATGTTAAATCAAAAAAAATAGGCGCCCTTATTTAGAATCAATTTAAATTAAAAAAATACCCTTTATTTTTGTCACAAAACTGTCATTAAATATAGCTATTATTCTAAATTTGCCCTCGTCAATAGGTGTTAATTTTCCACTCGACAAACAATATTTTAAATGAAGATATTTATAAATCAGATGTTTAGAAGCTTTAACAAATGGTGTTTTGGAGCAATAGCATTCTTGCTATTTGCCGGAACGTTCGACGCGCAAGCGCAAGGTGAGGGTCTTTTCAAGTCAAAATGCTCAACATGTCACCAA
>JBFYPS010000343.1:0-3651 GCA_041303135.1 Crocinitomicaceae bacterium
GAGTTAAATTGCACAATCTTAGTATTGGATGCTTATACAACTAATTTTGGCGCACATCGCTTCTATTACAACCAAGGTTTTGGCCCCAAAGGATTTCATTTTGTGAAAGTGCTGAACGAAGATGGTTTGACGTAATTAGCGAACTGCATTCACGTCTTTCAAATCTCCTCGCGCAGCTGCGTTGCATCCGTTTGGAATAGGCATGGAAGAATTCAAAAAGAAAAACTTCAATTTCATGCCTTCTTTTTTAAACTTTTCGTCTAAATTGTTTGGGTATAAAATCACCTCACGATCACCCACTTGAGCAGTAATCAAAGCGCCACATTGATCATTCAGGTGTACGATACCAATTACGCGCTCTTCGGCTAAAATATCTCTTTCCATTGGCGGATTTTCTTGTGTGATTGCTTTTGAAGTGGTGCACGATAAAAATCCTAGAACACTTATCGCAATAATAATGAATTTCATACTTTTCCTTTTGATTTCAAAGTTACCAAAATCAATGCCAGTGTAAGCGAAAAATTTTGGCATAAAAAAAGGAGAACTTTCGCTCTCCTTTCTACACTAATAATTAGATTATTAGAATCTCCATCCTAAACGGAAATTGCTAATGAAGTTGTTTCCAAAATCAGAACTTTTTCCTTTGTTAGAAAGTGTATTGGTAGTAACTCCACCAGTAACAATTTCATCACTTCCTTCTTTTGTTGAAGTACCTTGAAAACCAAGACCCAATTCCAAACCTAAGTAGAAATTTTCAGCAAAATAGTAGTCAGTACCTGCAACTAAATTTACACCAAAAGTAGAAGTTTTAGCTTCGATATTTCTTTTATAATCTGAATTGTAACCAACACCATCATAGTTTGACCACTCATTGGTTGTTTTTCCACCACCAAAAACGATGTCTAAACCTCCATAAGGAGACAAACGATCTGTTCCTGCAAAGTGATATTCACCACCGATTGAAGCTGCCCATCCACCAATTTTGTTAATTTCTGTACCTGAACCTCCAGTATTTGCAGTTTCATTTTCGAAATAATTAAATGTTTCAGATGAATTATTGATTCCCAAAGTCACTCTTGCAGCGATATTGTCTTTCACGAAATAACGGAAACGAATTGCTGGAGAGCTAAACGATAATGTTGAAGCGTTGAAACCAACTTGACCTTCCAAAGAAAAAGGAGTTTCTGCTGTCGCTTTTTGTGCAAAAGTTGAACCTGTCAACGCAATAGCACCTACTAAAATAGCTAATCTTTTCATAATGATTAAAATTTGTTTTGTTTGGTGCTAATGTACTTACCCATAGGTATTATTGTTTCAAAAAAGAATAAACATTTGTAGGTTAATAAAATATTCAACTAGATAAGTAATTGAAAAAAAGCTTTTTAGTTCTAAATATTTTTATACTGATTTTTATCATTTTTTAAGATAATAACAAAAAGAACTGTTTTATAACGTGTTTTTCACCAATCACAAAGAAAAACCAAACCGAAAAAACGGTGGTAAAATGGACTTAATTATTCTTTTAAAACCATGTCAATGCAAAGAACAGCTCCTAAAATCAATATTCTCTTGGAATCATTTTCTGGAACATTATCAAAAATATTCAGGATGTAATTGTCGGCAGTTGTAAAAAGTTCCTTGCCCAATCCAGCCCATTTTTTGGTAACATGCGCAAATTCTTGATTTGAATCCGCAAATTTGAAATCCCAACTGGTCCATTTTCCTTTCAAAGTGCATAAGAAATTTCCATTTGCATCCTCAACATCAAATTTTCCGCCAATGGAGAAGAATTTTTGTTTAAAACGCCCAACCAATTGGTTATTTTCGTCTAAAACGTCAACTTTTGAGAGAAACAAAGAAAATCCTCTTTTGACAGTCAAAATAAGTTGACCACTAGCGTCTTTTATTTCAACATGGAAAGGAGTCATTCTTTTGTAAGCTGAAAAACTAAATATTTTGGTGAAAAATCCCAAATTTTCCTCTCTGCAAGTCATTAATATTTCACTATTTTCAGGGTCCAGAATATCAAAATTATTCGCCGCCTTAAAAATCCCAATATGCTCCTTGATAAAAAATGTTTTCCTGTTTAAAATTTTGTTCATGTTATTTGTTTTTATTAATTTATTCACTCAATTAACTATTATCGTTCATCTCCAGGACTTTATGCCACAAGACTATTTAGATTATTAGATTGTTAGAATAGTCTAATGTCTTTTGTCTATTGTCTAGAGTCTAACGTCTTGAGTCTTATGTCTACCTTTTAACTTTCTCCCAAGTCTCATACATTTTCGCTTGCGAAGGCCGATTTGCTTCAATTTCTGTCAAAGGTTCAACTTCAATCAAAGTTTCTTGACATTCTTTGGGTAATTCCTGATACAAGGCTGTACCAGTCGTTTTCCATGCAATCATTTCATCGGAAACCTGTTTGATTATTTTCGCTGGATTTCCTACAACTAAACTTCTTTTTGGAATTTCCATTTTTGCTGGCACGAAACAAAGTGCTCCAATGATGCATTCATTTTCAATTACCACATCATCCATGATGACGCTATTCATTCCGATCAAGCAATTTTCACCAATAATTCCGCCGTGAATAATGGCGCCATGTCCAATATGTGCACCTTTTTTCAAAATGGTTGTTGTACCAGGAAACATGTGAATCGTGCAATTTTCCTGCACATTACATCCATCTTCAATGATAATTTGTCCCCAATCACCGCGAATGGCAGCACCAGGACCGATGTAAACATTTTCTCCAATGATGACATTTCCGGTCACTGAAGCCTTTGGATGAACAAAACTACTAGGTTTTACCACTGGAATAAAACCATTAAAAGCGTAAATTGACATTTTTTAATAATTGATGATTGTAAAAATAGCGTAAATTTGCAAGCTATTCAAAATCTTAAAATGAGTTATTGTAAATTCTGCGAAACCAAAGATCCACAAGAAGTCAATCGTTTGTATCATGACACTCAGTATGGATTTCCTATTGAATCAGATGATGAACTTTTTGGTAGGTTGATATTGGAAATCAATCAAGCTGGGTTATCATGGCAAACTATTTTGATCAAACAAGATAATTTCAGATTGGCTTTCGATAATTTTTCGATTGAAAAAATTGCCAAATATGAGCAGGAAAAGATTGAAGAATTACTTCAAAACCCTGGAATCATAAGAAATAAGTTAAAAATTAACGCGGCAATACACAATGCCAAAGAGGTTTTATCGTTACAAAAGGAACACGGTTCGTTCAAAAATTGGATTGAATTAAACGACCCTAAAACGAAAGAAGAATGGGTAAAATTGTTCAAAAAGAATTTTAAATTTGTTGGAGGCGAAATCATTAATGAATTTTTGATGAGCGCTGGTTATTTAAAAGGAGCGCACGAAAAAACTTGCTCGATTTTTGATGAAGTTGCCAAAGCAAATCCGAATTGGATGAAACATGAGAACATTTAATATGTTTTTTTGTTAAGATAAAATAGATTAAAAATAATAAAGTGCAGAAAATGAAAATATTAGGAACAATTATAGCAGTTTGTTTATTGTCAACAACAAGTTTTAGTCAATTCGCAATCGGTGGAGGACCAGCGCTTCTAAAGGCTTTCGGAGTTCAACAACCTTATTTTGGTTTTCAAATTATAGGAG
>JBFYPS010000344.1:0-13897 GCA_041303135.1 Crocinitomicaceae bacterium
CGTGAAGATAGTAGAGTCCCATTTTTGTTACTAGTTCTAGTCCACCAATTTTTAATCCGGTCATTGGATTTCCAGATACTATCCAACCCATCATCATCGTATCAATGGTGCCAACAATTCTCCAAGAAATCGTCTTGATTACATGTCTAAGTTTACTGGAAACAGATTTTAAGAATGATGTTTTATACCACAATCTTTCATGTAGATAGTAAAGTAGTAATTTTGAGAAAACTTCTGCACCACCTATTGCTGCTCCAATTTTTAGATCTCCAGAAACTAACCAAGAAAGAAGAATGGTATCCATGGTACCAACAGCTCTCCAAGTAAAAGTTTTTGCAATGTGTCTTTTTCGAGTAAAATGTTTCATTATTAATTTGGTGTTTTTTTAGAATTTTATTCTCTTGAATAATCATCTTCAATTCGAACGATGTCATCTTCACCAAAATAAGTTCCAGTTTGAACCTCAATAAAAATTAGTAGTTCCACACCTAAATTGGCAACCCTATGTTTTGCACTAAGAGGAATAATGACAGTTTCTCCTACTTTATATATTTTATCAACTCCATCAAGCGTAACTGTTGCCTCACCTTGAACTATTGTCCAAGCCTCCGATCTTTTGAAATGATATTGATAGCTTAATCTCTGATTGGATTCTACCTCAATTCGCTTTACTTTATAATTTGGTTCATCATGAAGTACAAAATATCTTCCCCATGGTCTGTTATCAGATTCAATAAATTGAAAACTCATAGTATTTATATTTTAGATTATTATAAAACGCCGTCAACGTGATTTCCTAGAACTCCTTTGACATCATAAATTACATGTTTTTCATTTAGCAAATCATCAAAATTCATGTCCAAAAATTCCTTGTGTGAAACTCCTAAAACAATAGAATCAAATTTCTTGCTTGGCATTTTTGTACTGGTTACTAAATTATATTCATGCTTTACTTCATCAGGATTTGCCCATGGATCAAAAATGGAAACGGTAATTCCGTAGGAAGCAAGTGAATGAATTACATCAACAATTTTAGTATTTCTAACATCAGGACAGTTTTCTTTAAAAGTGATTCCTAACATTAATAATTCTGCTCCTAAAATGGAAATTCCTTTTTTGATCATCAATTTAACAACCTGCGAAGCAACGTATTCTCCCATACCGTCATTCATTCTTCTTCCAGCCAAGATGATTTCAGGATTGTATCCTTTTTCTTGCGCTTTCTGAGCCAAATAATATGGATCAACGCCTATGCAATGTCCTCCAACTAAACCAGGTTTGAAAGGCAAGAAATTCCATTTTGTTCCTGCTGCCGCTAAAACATCATGTGTATTGATATCTAATAAATTAAAAATTTTAGCCAATTCATTGACAAATGCAATATTAATATCTCTTTGAGAATTCTCAATTACTTTTGCAGCTTCAGCAACTCTAATTGTTGGAGCAAGATGCGTACCAGCGATAATTACACTGTTGTACAAGGCATCTACTTTTTTACCGATTTCAGGGGTTGAACCAGAGGTAACTTTCAAAATTTTCTCAACGGTATGTTCTTTGTCCCCTGGATTAATTCTTTCTGGAGAATAACCTGCGAAAAAATCCACATTAAATTTTAATCCACTGACTCTTTCCAAAACTGGCACACATTCCTCTTCTGTTACCCCAGGATATACCGTTGATTCATAAATTACAATATCGCCTTTTTTTAAGACTTTCCCTACAGTTTCACTCGCTCTATAAAGCGGAGTTAAATCTGGTTTGTTGTGCTTATCAACAGGTGTTGGAACAGTTACAATGAAATAATTTGAATCTTTGATATCATCCAAATTAGCGCTGCAAAACAAACCTTTCTCCATAATCGGAGTACCTGTTAATACAGCTTTTAAAATATCATCTTCCACTTCTAATGTAGCGTCATGACCTGAATTTAATTCAGCAATTCTTCCTTGATTTATGTCGAAACCAATTACTGGATATTTAGTTGCTAAAAGTCTTGCTAAAGGCAATCCAACATAACCCAGTCCTACAATTGCAATCTTGTCATTCATCATCTTAAATCGTATTTTGTTTAAAGTAATTAATCAATCCATTTGTTGAGGAACTAAATTTAATTGTGTTCTCAACATTATTTAATTCAGGAAGAATAGAAGTTGATAACTCTTTTCCTAATTCTACTCCCCATTGGTCAAAGCTAAAAATATTCCAGATAATTCCTTGCACAAAAATTTTATGTTCATAAAAAACAGTCAATTTCCCCAAATTAAATGGATCAATTTTGTCAATTAATATCGAATTTGTAGGCTTATTTCCTTCAAAAATTTTAAACGGTGTTAATTTTTCAATTTCATCCGTGTTTAATCCTTTTTGTTTCAATTCTGCAATTACCGCTTCTTTTGTTTTCCCTACCATTAATGCCTCACTTTGAGCAAAAAAGTTAGACAAAAGCTTCACATGATGATCTCCTATTGGATTTTGGCTAACTAGAGGAGCAATAAAATCACATGGAATCATCGATGTACCCTGATGGAACATTTGATGAAAACTATGCTGACCATTTGTTCCTGGTTCTCCCCAAATTGGAATTCCAGTTGAATAATCTATTTTTTCTCCATTTCGATCTACAGATTTACCATTGCTTTCCATAAATCCTTGTTGCATATAGGTTGCAAACTTATGCAAATATTGGTCATAGCATAAAATTACCTCACTTTTTGCATTCCAAAAATTGATATACCAAATACTTAACAATCCCATAATAACAGGGATATTTGAATCTAAATTTTCACTTTTAAAATGATTGTCGGCTGATTCTGCTCCTTTCAAAAAGGACTCGAAATTATTGTAACCGATTGTCAATGCAACTGATAGTCCGATTGCTCCATAAACACTGAATCTTCCACAAACCCAATCCCACATTTCGAAAACATTATTTTCATTGATGCCAAATTCGATTGCTTTTGAAACATTTGAACTTATTGCAACAAAATGGTTTTCAATAAATTCAGGATTTTCGACTTTTGACAAAAACCAGTCCCTAGCAGAAGTTGCATTGGTCATGGTTTCCTGGGTTGTGAATGTTTTGGAAGCAACTACAAATAAAGTTTCTTCAGGATTAAGGTCTTTGAGAACCTCTACCAAATTAGTTCCATCTACGTTACTAATAAAATAGCAATTTAGATCTTTAATCCAATAGGGTTTCAAAGCTTCGCAAATCATATTTGGACCTAAATCACTTCCGCCAATTCCAATATTTACTATGTTTTTTATTTTCTTTCCTGTACAACCCAACCATTTTCCTTCATGAATATCATTTGAAAATTGTTTGATTTTGTTTCTAACAGAAATAATTTCTGATTTTACTTCAATTTCATCAATGAAACATTTTCTTTCTGAAAAATCACGTAAACCAACATGGTAAACAGCTCTGTTTTCAGTTTCATTAATTTTTGAACCATCAAACATGGCTGAAATTGCATCTTTCAATTTACATTCTTCAGCCAATTGGAATAATAATTCCATTGTTTTAGCATTGACAATATTTTTAGAATAGTCAAATAAAATCGAATCTTGCTGAACTTGAAATTTTGAAAAACGAGCTAGATCATTTTCGAATAAATCTTTCATGTAGGTGGAAGACATCTCATCAATTTGATGATTTTCTAACAGCGACCATGCTTTTGTTTTTGTTGGGTTGATTTTAGGAAACAACTTTATCTACTTTTTGATTTAAATTTTCCCAATACCACTGTATTGTCTTACTAATTCCCTTTTTTAAACTGGTTTTAGGATTATAACCCAATAACAGTTTTGCCTTGTCAATACTGGCAATTGAATGAGGAATGTCACCTATACGACTTGGACCAATAATAGTTTCGATTGTTTTGATTTCTAAATCAAATTGTGATAATTCACTTTTTAACAAATTGACCAATTCAAGTAAAGTTGTTCTTTCACCAAATGCAGTATTGAAAACGGTATTTAAAGCTTCAGGATTAGTTGTCTTAATTGCCAATTGATTCATCAAAATGACATTGTCAACATGTGTAAAATCTCTTGAGAACTCAATGTTTCCATTGATTACAGGGCTTTCATGATTCACTAATTGAATAACAAATTTGGGAATTACAGCGGCATACGCACCATTTGGATCTTGTCGTTTTCCGAAAACATTGAAATATCGCAAGCCAATTGTTTCCATGTTGTATAGTTTGGAAAAATTTTGTGCATATAGTTCATTGACGTATTTTGTAATTGCATAAGGAGATTGTGGTTTTCCAATGATGTCTTCCACTTTCGGTAGAGATTGTGAATCGCCATAAGTTGATGAACTTGCAGCGTAAACTAACCTTTTGACATTTTCATCCCTGCTTGCAACCAACATATTTAAAAAACCATTGATATTTACCTCGTTGGTTGTGATTGGATCATTGATTGATCTTGGCACAGAGCCAAGCGCTGCTTGATGAAGTACGAAATCACAATCTTTCACTGCTTCTCTACAAGTTTCTAAATTGCGAATATCTCCTTCGATTAATTTGAAATTTTCAGAATTTATTACTGCATCTAGATTATGTCTGTAACCAGTTGCAAAATTATCTAAGCAAACAACATTAAAACCATTATTTACAAAGTGCTCGCAAAGATTCGAACCGATGAATCCTGCACCACCTGTAATTAGAATTTTAGATTTTTTTTCCATCTTCAAATTTAATCATTTCTGTTAAAATACAAACGATTTTACACAGCTTCGCCCTTTAACTCACATGATATTTTTGTAATCAAAAGAGTTTTAAATATTTATAAAAATCAACAAATTCTTAATTTACAGAAGAAAGTTGATTTGTTTGTTCAATTTTTGTTCTTCCAATTTCAAGTAAAACACCTTTTCCAATCATTTCAACCGATAACAAAAGTTTTCCTTTACCATTGTGTCGAACTATTTTAGCTTCAATTCCTTTAAATGGACCTGAGGCAACTAAAACGTTTTGCCCTTGCAATAATTCTAAATCTATAACCTCAACCGCATTTTCTAGATTTTCTATTTTTGATAGTGCATCTATTTGCTTGTCATTCATTGACGCATATTCACCTCCAAAGGAAACGAACCGAACAATTCCACAAGTGTTTAAAATAGAATATCTATCCTTTCTTCAAATTTAACAAAGATATAACCGGGGAAAATTGGTGATTCAATTTCCTTTATTCTATCACTCCACTGCTTTTTTAGTTTTTGAATTGGCAAGAAAACTGTTATCCCTTGCAATAAAAGTAAGTCAAAGCATTTTTTTTCAAATCTCGACCGAGTTTGAAGAACATACCATTTTTGATTTGAAATTACTTTCATAGTGCAAAAATAGCTTTTTTTGGTGAAAATCGTAAACTAATTCAATAAAATTACCCATGAATGGTAATATTTTGTCTATAATAATTTAAATATTGTCGATTAATATTATAGTAACATTAAACTTAAAAATTGCTTTTCTAGCCATTGTTTACCTTTAAATTATGTTTTTGATTTTGAGAAACATTTTTCTTATCCCAAACCCAAGTTGCTTTAAATTCAGCTTTCCTGACTGGACAATCTTTCAATGCGCAAATTTCACAAGAATATGATTGACAAGGGTCTGTGTGAATAAATAGTTCAACTTTGGTTCCGAAATGATCATTTACAATTTCATCCAACTTTTCAATTTCTTCATGCGCTTCTGCCACGGTGAAATAATATGGTAATGTTAAATGACAGTCCATGTGAAGTGTAGAACCATATTTTATGATTCGCAAATTGTGCAAATCTATCCAGCATGGTTTTCGTTCTGTTTGAACCACTTTAACAAATTCATCAATTAATTGATTGTCTGCTTCATCCATGATTCCACTGATTGAATCTTTGATGATTTTGAAACCTGTATAGAAAATTATTCCTGCGAAAATAAGTGCAACCAAACTGTCAAGCCAAAGTATTTTAGTGAATGATATTACAATCAAACCTAAGATGATTCCTAAGGTAGAGTAGGTGTCGCTTTTGAGATGCTTTCCGCTTGCTTCTAATGCTAATGATTTGTTCTTTTTTCCTTTTTTTACAGCAATACTACCTATCAAATAATTAATAACGGCAGTAGCGGAAATCAGATAAATTCCAATATCCAATCTACCTATTGGATGCGGATGTCTGAAATTTGATATTGCTTCGAAGACAATCAAAATTCCGGCAACCGCAATCAACATTCCTTCAATGGCAGCAGAAATAAACTCCACTTTTCCATGTCCGTAAGGATGATTTTCATCTTTTGGCAATGATGAAAGATAAAGACTGTACAATCCAACAAATGAAGTGATGATATTAACAATGCTTTCTAAAGTATCAGTAAGAATGGCTACTGAATTTGTAAAATACCACGCTATAACTTTTATTGAAAAAAGAAAGATCCCAACAAAAACAATTACTTTTTGAAATTTTAAGTTTTGCTTAACATCGTTTTGATTGTTGATCGATTTATTCAATGTGACAATTTTTTCTCAAGATACATAATTTTTCCCGTCAATTAATTTTCATTGGGATCAATTGGAAAATTAGTCATGAATTGATACTTCGAACCAAGTTTACGCATGAAATATTTCCATGTATCGGGCTCCTGAATTTGCATGATTTCCTTGCAATCTTCGATTTCAGCCACAACCCAAGCATTTTCTTTGATTTCTGATTCTAGTTGGCCTTTGGACCATCCTGAATATCCTAGAAAGAATCTTATTTGACTTTCGTCTAAGTGTTTTTGTTGGATGAAAGGATATAATTGATCAAAATCACCACCAACATAAATGCCATTGCTGATTTCCAGGCTTTCATTCAACTCACTTCCCAAGGAATGAATGAAAAACATACTTTCGGTTTCGACTGGACCACCGGTGCTTATTTGGGTTTGTAAATCTGGAAATTGTTCGTTCAAGTCTTTTAAATTGATTGTAATCAAGTTATTCAGCACAAAACCAAAGCTTCCTTCTTCATTGTGTTCACATAAATAGACAACGGAACGCTCAAAGTAATCATCTCCTAAAAATGGATCAGAAATCAAAATTCTACCTTTTTTTGGTGCAATTTTATTTTTGAAAGTAATGTCAATCATTGGTGAAATCTGATTAATTTCTAACTACTTGATTTGTTTTTAACTCAATAAATTGACCATATTTCTTGATGGTTTTAAGATCGAATTTCTTTTTGTTTCCAACGACAATTAACTGCACATTTTTGCCTGCAATATGGTTGTTGTAAAATTCATTGATTTGTTCAAATGTCAAATCTGTATAAAAGGGTAAAAGAGACATGTTTGGATCTTGCGTAAAACCCATTCTTTCCCAATCTTCAACTTTTGAAATCAAGGTTCTAAAACCTGGTTTGCTTGTTTTTGCTTCAGAAATTAAGGCTGCTCGAATGGCTGCTTCTCGTTCTTTTTTGATAGGCATTTTGGTAATCAAATCAAACATTACATCTACTGCTTCTGGAGTCTTGTCTCCTTGACAACCAACATAACCGAAAAATAAATTTTTATCACCTTGTTTTTCTGCAATTTGATATCTTGCTGTAGTAGAATATGCCAAAGATCTAAATTCTCTAATTTCTTGAAAAACTAGGGAAGACATGTCTCCTCCGAAATACAAATTAAAAGCAGCTGCTTCACCCATCATATTTGGCGACATTGGCAGTCCCTCTACTAAAAATAAAACTTGAGATTGAACCGCTTTTTTGTCATTAAGGAAATACACTTTTTTGGAGTCAAATCCTTTCATTTCGTACTTTATTTTTGCCAATGCAGGTTTGGAAATTGCCCCAAATTTGATCTCTTCGAGTATTGTTTTTTTGACATCAGCATGTGCTTTCGTTCCAACATAATTGACCTTAACGCCATAAGTCTGTACATCTTTAAAAGAATTGATTAATTGTTCTGGTGTCAGTTTTTTAATGTCTGCTGAGTTTAATTCTGTCAAAAAAGTAGATTTGTTTCCAAATAAGGCAAATTGCTGTGTTGCAGACATTAAATTCATTAAATCCTTATTGTTCAACTTTCTATTGGATTGAATTTCATCTGCTACAGAAGCAATTGCTTCTTTTTTAGGGTCGTATGTTTGAAGAAATTTTTCTACCAAAACAATTGTCTGTTCTAGATTTTCATCCATTCCTTCAATGTCCAAAATTAATTCATTTTCAGATGCTCTAAAATTCATTGAAGCACCTAATTGAAATAATTTATTTTTGAAAGCGGTAACATCTAATTCTTTTGTGCCGATTTTATTTAAATAAGCTGGCAAATAGTTTAGCAATGAATCATGTTGAATTCCAGCTCCCCAAACAATTTGAAGATTAAATATTTGATTAAATGGATTGTTTACAGATTTAAAAACGATGTTTTCTTCTAATCTCGATTTAGTGATATCTTTATTAAAATCTACAAAGTTTGGTTTTATCCAAGGTGTTTCAGTTTCTCTCCAAGTTTTTGTGAAAGTAGATACCTTTCCATCTGGTGGTATCACTGCTTCAAATTTTGGTTTTGAAAGTTTATCTTTTTTGGCTGTTCCCATTCCTGAATACAAAGCCAAGTAATTTTCACCGTAATATTTATTGATTACTTCAATGATTTCTGATTTTGAGAAATTTTTGATTTGTTTGAAGTTATTTAAATAATCAATCCATGGTGTATTGGAAGTGAAAGCACTCATCATTAACAAAGCGCGTTCTTCGTTGCTTTCCAATTGTTTGTCGAATGATTTTTGCAAAGACAATTTTGCACCTTCAAAAAAGGCGTCATCAAAATCTCCTTTTCTCAATTTAATCATTTGCTCTTCAAGTAAAGCATCTGCCTCATCAAAGCTTTGTCCAATGATTTTAGGAATAACAAAAATGATTGAAGCGGAATAATCATTATATTCCATTGGAAACATGCCAGAAAATGAGATTTTCCCTTGACTTGTCAAATTGTCCAAAAGTCCAGAACCTTCATTGTTTGTCAAAAGGTAATTTGCCAACTGAATTTTTTGTTGATCAGGATGTCCATTGGAAGGTGTTCTATATCCACGAATCGCAGCTTTGATTGGTGTAGCCTTGATATTTACTATTTCTTTTCCTTTAAAATCAGCTTCTTTATATGTTGGAAAAGTTGGAATTTCACCTTTTCTCCAATCTGAAAAGTACTTTTTAATCAATTTGATTGCTTCATCAGTGTCAAAATCTCCTGAAAGCGATAAAATCATGTTGTTTGCAACGTAATAAGTATTAAAATACTCATACATTTTTTGTAAAGATGGATTTTTTAAATGTTCAGTCAATCCAATTATTGGCTGTTGACCATAAGGGTGATTTTTCCAGAAATTTTTATTGAATTCATCCAAAACAGCGGAGAATGGCGAATCCATACTTCTGTTTTTTTCTTCATAAACGGTTTCTAATTCTGATTGAAAAAGTCTGAAAACAGGTTGTTCGAATCTATGATCATAAATTTGTAACCATTGATCCAATTTATTTGCTGGAAAAGCGTTGTGATAAGCGGTAAAATCTTCTGTTGTAAAAGCATTTACACCAGTGGAACCAATTTCGCTTAACATTCTATCCATTTCATTTGGAATGGCATATTGACCAGCTTTAACAGCTTCTTCGTTGATTTTTTGTTGAATTTCCTCACGTTGTTTTTCATCTTTGGTTTTACCCAATTCTTCGTAAAGTCTTTCAATTTCCTTTAAATGAACTGCTTCTTTTTCATAGTCCCAAGTTCCCATTTCTTGTGTTCCCTTGAAAAGCATGTGCTCTAAGTAATGCGCCATTCCTGTCGCATCTTTTGGGTCGTTTTTTCCTCCTGCTTTCACTGCAATTACGCCGAAAATTTGTGAAGTGTTGTGGTTTTCTGACAACATTACTGTCAGTCCATTTTCCAATACAAATTGTTTTGCATTCAACGGATCTGGATAAATCGGTAAAGCATTGTCTTGAGAGAATGAAATTGAGCCAATAAATAATAAGCTACCAAAAATAAAGTTCTTCATTTTTTAAAAATTGAGACGTAAAAATAGAAATAAATCAATCTTGTGGATGTTTTCCAATGCAATTTGCAGTAATTAACCAGTTTATTAAAAGATTTCAGGCGGTTTTCTGAAATCAATTTTCGCATCTTTGAAAAGATTAGAGCTAGAAGTTAAACTGAATAAGAAACTTTTGTTGGTTCCAATTGGAGTCCAATAAAACGCCAAATTCCAGCAATGCATATTTCGCGTAAAATTCAACCTTGCATTGGTAATTTTTTGTGTTTTGATGTCAAAATAAATGTCAGTAACCACTTTCCATCTTTTGGTAAAACTCAAATCTCCATTGATCGTCAAAGTGTTATTGATAAAATAACTTTTAGCGGTTTCTGGAGTGAGGAAATTCTTATTTTGATTGGCGGTGATGGAGTAAGTATGTCCTAAATTCACTTTCCAAGGAATTTCGAAATCTACAAAGGTCTCAGGATGAAGAGCAAAATACTGAAAATCAGAATTCCAATTTTGGGCAAATTGTTCTTTGTTGTCTTCAATTTTATCTCTGCTCTTTTTCGGTGCGATTGTAAATGTACTATTGAAATTCATTTGCATGAATCTTCCAATTTTACCTTTTTCTTTCAAAGCAAATTCTTTCAATGACCTACCAGTAGAATCGTTCCAAGAATATGGACTGAAGCTTCCATTGGCGACAAAGCTTAAGAATGGAGCAGGACTTATTCTTAAATCAACACCAATGTTAGAAAGTTTCATCGAATCTTTGATTAAATCATAATTTCCGCTGAAAGAAAGTGCGTCAATAATTCTGGTTTTTTTGAATCCTGTAAGTGTGTCTTTTTCTGATTTCTTCTTCATTTCAAAGGTGTTGTTGAAACCAAAGGTGATAATTGACTGGTCGTAAGTTACACTTTCGCGGTACAAACTGTTTTCAAACGCTGAATATTTGACAATTGTATCAATTCCAGTATTATATGAGAGCGATTTATTTAGATTTGGAACATATCGATATCCAAAACTGGGAGTTAAAATATGTCTGATAATAGGTTTATTTTTCCCAACTGTTTTATAATAACTGTAAACAACGGTTGTCATTTGTAGGTTGAAAGAAACATTTTGAGAAACGCCCATTTTTTGAATGGTGTCAATTTGTAACGTATCATTCACCTCCAATTTTCTCGTTTGTTGAAAATTAATTCGATTCGAATAATTGATTGAAGGTGTGAGTTTAATGACATTGTCAAATAGACTCAAGGTTGTTTGAACGACAGAACTTTGAGAAATTCCATTTTGAAATTTTCGTTGAATTTCAGCGAAATTTTTATCTCTAATCAAAGTATCTTTAAAAGATGCACTGTTTTTTCCTTCAAAATTGTAGGTCATACCAATTTGTTCATACCATTTAGTGGCTCCAACTTTCGATTTTCTCAAAGCCTTTAAAGGAAAAAACCTAGTAACATTCACATTTAAAACAGGAGAAGTCAGATCGAAATTTTTGGTTTGAGAATTTTGACGAATCGATGCTTTTAAACCTGTCGAAATCGGTTTGCCAGGAAAATTACGCATCAAATTGATGTCAGAATTGAAACTGTTTGTGAAGTAATTCTTATTCAGTGGATCCAAACTATTTTTGGAATTGTTGTCAGAAATAAAATTGACATTCGACGAAAAATTCCACAATGGATTTGCTTTAGCATCTTGTCTGTGCGTCCAAATAATACTTACTTTATTGCTTTTTGTTTTGGAAGGAAAAGGTGCTTTAAATTGTTGGAATCCTAGGTCTAAATTTCCTTGATATTTGTATTTGATGATGTAATTTGTTTTGTTTGAAATCCCCCAACTTCCTCTTGAATAGAGATTTGCGAGGAAAGTTGTTTGTACACTATCATTGAAAGGAAAGTAATAACCTAAATCTTGAATTCCCATTCCAAATTGAGATTGAGGAACAAATTTTGGAACCAAAACACCATGTGTTCTTTCGTTTGGTTTTTTTTGAGGAATAAATGCAAATGGTAATCCAAGAGGAGTAGGAACGCCTTTGATCCATAGATTCATTGGACCAGAAACAATGCGCTTTTCAGGAACTAAAATTGCTTTTGAAAGTTGAAAATGATAATGTGGTTCTTCCAAATCACAAGTTGTAAATTTGCCTTCCTTGAAATGAATTTGCTCATTGGCTTGCCTTTTGGCAACGCCCATGTACAAGTAGTTTTCATCTTGTTTGATTTTCACTTCTTGGATATAAGCTTTCTTGGTTTCGTAATTTATTCTGATTTTAGCCGCTTCAATAGTTTCACCATCTTGAATAAGTTTTGGAAGTCCAATGCGTGTACTGTCTTTATCGTAAGTATAGGAAGCGAAAATTTCTTTTTTCTCAAAATCTATTAAAATGTAATCAGCAGTCAAATTGATGTTTTCATATTCAACTTTCGCTTCACCGAAAAGATGGACTTGTTTATTTTTTAAATCATTGAAAAGAGAATCCTTGGCGCTAAATTTTGCAGTAGTTTCAAAAGATTCATCCACAGTAAAAATTGTATCTTTTTTGATCGGATTTTGTGCCGTAACATTTTCACTCGAAAACATTATTAACAATGTACCGAAGATAAGTTGATATATGGAACGCTTTTTGACCAATGAATTAAGACTATTTTTGTATTGAAAGCAATTTATGCAATGAAAATTCGAATACAAAGCTATAAAATTACCTATACTCAAGCAGAAAAAATGTTTGCTATTAACAGAATCCATGCCATTTTTATTGTGCTGATGTTATTTACATCGGTAAATTCTATTGCTCAAACGGAAGAATCTGGACTTTCAGTCATAAAAACAGTTTGTATCGATGCGGGTCACGGAGGAAAAGATCCTGGTTGTCATGGTGCTTCTTCCAATGAAAAAACAGTTTGTCTAAATATTGCTTTGAAATTGGGAGCAAAAATAAAGTCTACTTTCCCTGGAATCAAGGTAATTTATACGAGAGATACAGATGTTTTTGTTGAATTAGATGATAGAGCAAAAATTGCCAATAAGAACAAAGCGGATTTATTTATTTGTATCCATGCAAACTCGGCAGCTGCAGGTGCTTTTGGTGCTGAAACGTATGTGCTAGGTTTGCATCGAACTGAATCACAACAAAAAATTGCAGAAAGAGAAAATAGTACCATTTACTTGGAAGCAGATGGAGGTGAAAAGTATAAAGATTTCGATTTGAGTCCAGACGCGTTAATTGCCAGGCAATTACAATTAGCTATTTTCTTAGATCAATCAATCAGTTTTGCTTCTAAACTACAAGGTGAATTTAAAAAACTAGGACGATATGATCGTGGTGTGAAACAAGCTGGATTTTTGGTTTTATACAAAACGACGATGCCTTCAGTTTTGATTGAATCTGGTTTTTTGACAAATCCTGATGAAGAGCGATTTTTGAGTGATACACTTTCTCAAACTAAAATGGCAGACGCGATGTTTGTTGCCTTTCAGAAATATAAAAATGAATTAGATGGTGTCGATGAAATGAAAGGTGTAAAACCGACAGTTCCATTTGTGTTGCAAAATTCTACTCCAGTGGTTGTAAATGAACCTGTCGTTGTAAAAGATGATAAAGTCATTTTTAGGGTGCAAATTGAAACGTCAGAAACAAAAGTTCCATTAAATTCTTCAAGATTTAAAGGTGTTCAAGTTTGGGAGTATCAACAAGATAAGTTATACAAATACACCGCTGGCACATTTGAAAATGATTACGAAGGAGCGACGAAATATAAAAATGAAATGCGCGAAAAAGGATTTCAATATGCTTTCGTTGTTGCCTTTCAAAATGGTGAAAGAATTAGCCTCGACAAAGCGATAAAATTGGCAAAGTAATATTGTCTTTTTTTTAAAT